>WTJH01000028.1 GCA_011524915.1 Flavobacteriales bacterium
CTCCCTATTCAATCGATCTGGCCTGACTGGGATTGGTGTGTGGTCGACGGTGATGCACCACCGGAGCGATTCGACCACAGTTGCACGATGGAACCTCTTCTTGTACCCCAGCGCACTTCCACTGGTTTTTTTAAGAAAAGGGTGGCTCCCCACAGCCGTATGGCGATGGGGAGCCAGCACGATCATCGGGCTCGCTCTGCCCGGCGTTCAGGCGTCTAGCGGCCTGACGCTCTGATCATGGGACGAAAAGGATCATTTTGCGGATCACGACCCGCAAATTCTCGAGATCAACAAAATCACGCTCCTGACGCCTGACCGAGGCTCGATCGTCGGAGCAGAGGCCTTCTTCTCCGCAACCACCACGAAGCGGAGAAGATGACCCGAGCGACCCAGCTGGACAGACGAATCCTGCCGGGCAGGCAGAGAGCTTCTGCAGACCTCCACCTCATCACCGGTCTAGGGCCTGAACCATCCGGCCCCATAGAGCCTTAATACTTAATCAGTGACGTCAGCAGTGCCTGATGTTGATGAATGATAATCGCTCGGAATGTCGATGGAAATAGCTATGGTTGTCGCAGTTTTGAAGCACGACAGAAAGACATGGCTGCGAGCAAATACGATCAACTTCGTCGAGATATTATTATCAATGCAGACATTTATGGTGGTCAGGCAAAGCCTGAGATTTTAGGTGCTGGCTACGGATTTGAAGGGATTCTTGGAATACCTGGCCTCCAGACAGCCGATGATATTGAGAAAGCCTATGCAGCTGGTGCTGGAGTTGTCAGTAGCCTTCTTGATCTGGACGATGTACCTCTGCGAAACATCACAAGTGGTACGTCGAACATTGGCTTGGTCGCCTCGGGATATTCGAATGCTCCAATTGCGGAATCGTATATGGATGCGATGCCAATTGAATTCAGTCATCCAATATTGCCTTCAAGTGTAGATCCAAATAATTTTGAACTGGAACTCAATACAGGTAGAAAAGTCAACCCTTTGTATGCTGCGCTGAATCCAAACTATGAATTCAACGAGAGGCAAACTGTTGTCGTGACTGGTTACTTCGGTAATCGATTAGGCAGTGATGCAGTTGGAGCAGAATATCCAGTCAAATTAACGATTGTTGAATCCAGTAACCCCTTGCAGCTTGTGACGCCGGCTGGGTTGTTTGAAGCAACGGGCCTCTCCAAAGAAAGCAATAACCCATATGACACGTATAACGGGCCCAGCCTCGTGGGAGCAAAGCTAAGCAAGTTAAGCCTGGCGGGTGATTACGCTCCAGATGGTTTTGATAACGCCGTCAAGAACCATGGTGTTGAATATTATGGCAATAATAAAAAATTCTATCGGCTGCGTTTGTTCACTTCGGGTGGCTTCTCGCCTGATGGTGTGAGTGGATTCCTCCCAGACCAGTTCAGTCAATACTTCCAGATCAATGCAAAGAAAGCTGATGGGTCTCTGCAAAAAATATCTTCGGCGAACAAGAGGTATGAGGTAAATGGGGGGACCGTTAAAGTTCTTGGGATTGCAGATCTCGGCCAGGGGAAAGACGTCGAAAGCGATTACTTGTATTCAGAGGATCATGACAATCAGTTTGACATCATCATTAAGGCCTCCAGTCGAAAAGCTGCTGCGTCATTGAAGAACGTCATCCTGCCGGACCCTCGCCTTGGAACCCACAGTCCGATTTATAACCCTGGCGGGCCTGGATCAAGCTCTGATCGTTCCACGACGTTTACAGAACCCAATGGAGGGCAGGTTATATCTATTGAGAATGCCGTCAAAGCTTCCAACACAGTCAGCTGGGCCAGTCAGAATCTTGAAGATTATGATTCCTCGGATCTTTTCGCTGTCGCTTTCAGGCTTCGTGATCCCATCAGTGGTGCAACGTTGCTGACCGCCAGCAGCATTGAAGCAAGTGATGCGATCGAGAATGGATTTGAGTTTGCTGATGTACCTTTTTCTGTTAACTCAACAGACAGTTTTTCTAAAGATGTTTATGAGCTGAGCAATTCTCAAACCGGAGATCTATTCTACACGTCAAAGCAGAAGTTGATTGATCAGTTTCAGGAGCTCGGCTATGAAAACAATGGAATCTCTTTCAAAGCCTATCCGAAAAAGTTCAGAGGTCTTGCCCCTGTGTACCAGTTGCGCTCTGAGACCGGCATGCATACGACAGTGATTGATGAGAATGAGAAGGCTGAACTGCTCGATCTGGGTTGGCAAAAAGCTGGCAAAGCGTTCTATGCGGTTGCCTTTGACACTCTTTGATTGACTCGTTTGGATGAGCTGGTGTGGGGGTGAGTGATCAATTGTCTTGTGGTAGCTGGTAATGCTTGGAAGTTGTTGTATTGGAA
>WTJH01000029.1 GCA_011524915.1 Flavobacteriales bacterium
TAGGACTAATCCCATCAGTTCAAAAGAATTTCCCGGAATAGTTTTCCTGCTTTTTGAGGAAGTAATCAACATGTTTTATAGACTAGCTAGTGCAAGGCTCCCGTCGCTGGTGCAAGGCTCCAGCCTTGCACTAGCATAGTTTTAGTTGGAATAGACCGCGCAAGGCAGGAGCCTTGCGCTAGCTTGGGCTTGCGCAAGCTTGGGTTTGGTTTTAAGAAGCAACATATTTTTACAGACCTACACATGCCAGAAATAGTATCTTTGCAGCAATGAAATTTGACCTGTTTCACACAGACAAGGGTTCTAAAGCCCGCGCAGCAGCCCTTACAACCGACCATGGGACTATACAAACCCCTATTTTTATGCCGGTAGGTACCGCTGCTACCGTTAAAGGGGTTCATCAGCGCGAATTGGTAGAAGATACCCAACCCGATATCATTCTTGCCAATACCTACCATTTGTATTTACGCCCAGGAACATCCATTTTGGAGCAAGCCGGAGGTATTCATAGCTTTATGAATTGGCAAAAACCAATTCTTACAGATTCTGGCGGGTATCAGGTGTATTCGCTTTCTGCCAATCGAAAAATTAAAGAAGAAGGGGTCAAGTTTAAGTCCCATATCGATGGTTCCTACCATTTGTTTACGCCCGAAAGAGCGATGGAAATTCAACATCAAATAGGGGCTGACATTATTATGGCTTTTGATGAATGTACGCCTTATCCCTGCGATTATGACTATGCCAAGGCCTCCATGCACAGAACCCATCGATGGCTAGACCGCTGTATAGAAGCCCATCAAAATCCAAAAACCAATTACGGGTATGAGCAAACCCTATTTCCTATTGTTCAAGGAAGTGTCTATACCGATTTAAGAAAACAATCGGCCGAATATATCGCTCAAACCAATGCCCCGGGTAATGCGATTGGAGGGCTTTCGGTGGGAGAACCCGCTGAGGAAATGTACGGAATGACCGAAGTGGTTTGCGAAATCCTTCCGGAAGATAAACCCCGTTATTTGATGGGGGTGGGTACGCCCATCAACATCTTAGAAAATATTGCTTTAGGGGTAGATATGTTCGACTGTGTTATGCCCACACGGAACGCTCGGAATGGTATGTTATTTACGGCTCAGGGGACGATGAATATTAAAAATAAAAAATGGGAAAATGATTTTTCACCTTTGGATCCCGAGGGTGATAGTTTTGTAGATCATTTTTACTCCAAGGCTTATGTTCGCCATTTGTTTACGGTAAATGAAATGCTCGGGAAGCAAATTGCAACACTCCACAATCTTAATTTTTACCTGCGTTTGGTTCGGCAGGCCCGGGAGCATATCTTGGCGGATACCTTTACTCCATGGAAAAATAAAATGGTGAATCAAATGAATCGTCGGGTATGAGGATTATCGATTGGTACATACTGAAACGCTACTTAGGCACTTTTTTTGTCATGATTCTCCTGTTTATTCCCATCGGGATTATGGTGGATTTGGCAGAGAAAATCGATAAAATGCGCGAAAATGAAGTGCCCTTAGCCGAAATCATCAGTTACTATATCGATTTCACCTGGTATTTCGCCAATCTACTATTCCCTATTTTTTTATTCTTATCCATCATCTGGTTTACCTCCAAACTGGCCAACAATACCGAAGTAATTGCGATTCTCAGTTCGGGAATTTCTTTTAATAGGTATTTAAGACCCTTTTTTATCGGAGCCTTTTTAATTGCAGCTTCTGCTTTTATGGCTGGAATGTTTGTGGTGCCTAAAGCCAGCTTGGGGTTTAATGAATTCCGATATACCTATCTCAAGAAAAAAAAGGTTCGAACAACAGACAATGTTTACAAGCAAATCAACGATAACGAATTTATCTATGTCAGCTTTTTCGACCCTGTGCGTAAGCGTGGGAGTAATTTCACCCTTGAACACTTCGAAGGTAACGAGTTGTCCCATAAAATTATGGCAAATAGCATTCGGTGGGTAGAATACGACAGTATTTTTCGTTTGGCTAATTATTCGATCCGAAGATTTACCCCTGAAGGAGAATTCTACCATGCTGAGCCTCGTAAAGACACCCTCTTAGACTTTAAAATCGAAGATCTATCTCCCGAAAAATACAAAGCTGAAACGCTAAATTTATTCGAACTCAATCGTTTTATAGAACAAGAGCGCGCAAGTGGTTCTCATCTGATTAACAATCATTTGTTGGTTCGGCACAAGCGCTACAGCTTACCCATTTCTGCATTTGTCCTCACATTGATCGCAGTTGCAATGGCCTCTTTTAAGCGAAGAGGAGGAATGGGACTTAACTTAGCTTTCGGAATTACCTTAGGATTCATTTTTATTTTCTTTGATAAGATCTTTGGAGTGTTGGTCAACAAGTCCAATTTTCATCCTGCTTTTGCGGCTTGGATCCCCATAGCTGTTTTTGGTGTTTTAGCTTTATATCTTTTGAATCGTGCCCGAAAGTAAACTTCGTTACTTGGTCCATTTTCATGGCATTGTATTTATTTTTGGTTTTACCTCCATCCTTGGGGCGCTGATCAGTTTAGATGCCTTTGCATTGGTTTGGTATCGTATGGGATTGGCCAGTATATTAATTGGCCTTTATTTTATTGTTTTTCAGCCCAGTCGATTTCGGGTGGCACGCCCAGAAGTGCCTTGGATTATTTTAGGGGGGCTGATTATTGCCGTCCATTGGATCACTTTCTTTTATGCCATAAAAATAGCGGGTGTATCCCTGACCTTATCCATGATGTCCACAGGAGCTTTGATCACAGCCCTGTTGGAACCCTTGTGGTATAAGCGAAAAATTAGATTCTATGAGGTCGGTTTTGGTTGCCTTACGATTGTGGGAATCGCTTTGATCTTTCAAGCAGAAATTCAGCATTTTTTAGGTTTGTTGATCGCTTTTCTTTCGGCCCTTTTAAGTGCCATCTTTACCCTTTTAAACGGTCGATTGGTTCGGCGGGTCCCAGCAGATTCGCTCTCCTTTTATCAGCTGTTTTTTGGTACGGTTTTAATGTCGGTACTCTTTCTTTTCCAAAATCGATTTACGGCTTCTTTTTTCGTTTTAAGTCTAGAAGATATGATTTGGTTATTGGTTTTAGCCAGTATCTGTACGGCCTACGCCTTTATTGCATCCATCCATGTCATGAAAGGCTTGAGCCCATATACCATCATGATGACCATAAATTTGGAACCCATATATGGTATTCTCTTTTCTCTACTTATCTTTAAAGATCGAGAATTTTTGAGTCCTATGTTTTACCTCGGGATGTTGATAGTACTCTCCAGTGTATTTCTGAACGGACTCTTTAAAATCAGACAACAAAAAATAAATCGAAAAGAAGCTTAAATGTTTACATTTGCTTGGTGGAAATATGGAAAACATGGAATATTTAGAGTTTGAACTACCCATAAAAGACTTACACGAACAAATCGAAAAGTGCCAGGCTATTGGAAACGAATCAGATATCGACTCCACGGCCATGTGCAGTCAACTCACGCATAAGTTGGAAGAGCAGAAAATCGCCATCTATGAAAATTTAACCGCTTGGCAGCGGGTACAACTTTCGCGTCATCCCTCACGACCTTATGCTTTGGATTATATCAAAGCCCTTTGTGGAGATACCTTTTTGGAACTCCATGGCGATCGTAATGTGGGCGACGATAAAGCTATGGTGGGTGGTCTGGGCAAGATCGGTGATCAGTCGTTTATGTTTATCGGAACTCAGAAGGGTTACAATACCAAAACTCGACAGTATCGCAATTTTGGAATGGCCAACCCTGAAGGCTATCGCAAAGCTTTGCGCTTGATGAAATCCGCAGAGAAATTTAACATACCCATTGTCACTCTCATTGACACTCCGGGGGCTTATCCTGGGTTGGAAGCTGAAGAAAGAGGGCAAGGGGAAGCCATTGCACGTAACATCTATGAAATGTTCGGAATTAAGGTTCCCATTCTTGTGTATGTTATTGGCGAAGGAGCTTCTGGAGGTGCTTTGGGTATCGGAGTCGGAGACTCCATCAATATGTTGGAAAATACCTGGTATTCTGTTATTTCGCCAGAAAGTTGTTCCTCTATACTGTGGCGCAGTTGGGAGCATAAGGAAAAGGCAGCGGAAGCGCTTAAGCTTACGGCTCAAGACATGAAAAAAGCAGGTTTAATCGATAAGATTGTCAAAGAACCTCTAGGGGGAGCGCACTACGACCGAGAAACCACCTTTGCCACCGTATCCAAAGAGATCTTGAGCTGCTACAAAAAGCTCAGTAAACTCTCTACAGAAGACCTCCTACAAGCACGTATGGATAAGTTTGTAGCGATGGGGCAATTTGTAGAAAAATAGAAATCAACAATTTTATATAGTTTTTAACAGCGGGTAGGGGATAAGTGTTCATTTATCCCCACCCTGTCTTTTGTACTTTCGAATATGGAAGAATTGCAAAACTCATCTCAACCTCAAAAAAGTTCAACCCCAATTGTCCCTCTTGAGCGCGGAAAACTCCCTCCTCAGGCTATAGATCTCGAGGAAGCGGTCTTAGGAGCCATGCTTATCGATAAAAAAGGAGTCGATGAGGTTATCGATATTTTGCAACCCGAAGCTTTTTACAAAACAGCCCATCAACATATTTTTGATGCTATTTTAGGCTTGTTTAATGCCTCAGAACCCATTGACTTATTAACGGTTTCTGCAGCGCTCAAAAAAAATGGAAAACTGGAAGTCAGTGGAGGCGACTTTTATCTGGTACAACTCAGTCAGAAAGTAGCTTCTTCTGCTCATATCGAATTCCATGCCAGAATCATCCTTCAAAAATTTATTCAGAGAAGCTTGATTCAGGTTTCTAATCAGATCATCGACAATTCTTACAAAGATTCTATCGATGTCTTTGATTTATTAGACGAGGCCGAATCCAAACTCTACGACATCACTCAGGGCAATATCAAAAAGTCCACAGAGTCCGCCAAAAGTTTGGTGATCCAAGCCAAGAAAAAGATTGAAGAAATTTCTAAACGTGAAGGACTTAGTGGGGTAAGTACAGGTTTTGAAAAGTTAGATCAACTTACTTCCGGTTGGCAGCCTAGTGACCTAGTGATTATTGCCGCGCGTCCGGGGATGGGAAAAACAGCTCTGACGCTCTCCATGGCCCGTAATATTGCTGTAGCCAAGAGTGTTCCAGTAGCCTTCTTCTCATTGGAAATGTCTTCGGTCCAGCTGATTACCCGATTGATTTCTGCCGAAACAGGACTGTCTTCTGAAAAACTTCGTACGGGAAAATTAGCAGACCACGAATGGAAACAACTCAATGTGAAGGTAAGTGATCTGGAAAAAGCTCCCTTGTTTATTGATGACACACCTTCCTTATCCATTTTTGACCTAAGAGCAAAGGCCCGACGTCTTTCTTCCCAACACGACATCAAACTTATTATTGTGGACTATCTCCAGCTGATGACGGCAGGAGCGACCACCAAAGCTGGAAATCGGGAACAGGAAATCTCTACCATTTCTCGAAACTTAAAAGCCTTAGCCAAAGAATTAGACATTCCCGTAATTGCTCTTTCACAGTTATCGCGTGCGGTCGAAACTCGTGGAGGTAATAAGCGTCCGATGTTATCGGACTTGAGAGAATCTGGAGCTATTGAGCAAGATGCAGATATTGTATCCTTTATCTATAGACCCGAATATTACGGTATAGATGAGTGGGACGATGAAGAACGCTCTCCTTCCGAAGGCCAGGCCGAATTTATTGTAGCCAAACACCGAAATGGAGGTTTGGACAATATCCGTCTTAAATTTATCGGACACCTAGGAAAGTTCGATAATCTGGATGATTTTGACTCTCCATTCGAGTATCAGAGTAAAATGAATGCAGCTGATAATCCTCCACCGCCTCCCGCTTTTGGAACACCCGACCAGGCATTTGGAAGTTCCTATGACGGAGATGGCGATGTTCCTTTTTAAGAGCTTATTAAACCCCTGTTGATAAGGTCTTGCCGAAGTTTATCTGCCGATGTAAATAAGTGGCTTTGAATCCCTAGTTTTTGAGCTGCTTCAATATTTCTTCTGTTATCATCGATAAAAAACGTCTCTTCGGCTCGAAAATTAAAACGATCTAAGCAGATGTGATAGATCTCCGCAAAGGGTTTTCTTGTTTTTTCGATTCCAGAAACGACAATTCCTTCGAACCAACTTAAAAATTCATAGCGTTCCAAGGCGATCGGAAAGGTTTCCGCACTCCAATTGGTGAGTGCTACGATTCTAAACCGGTCTAAGGCTTTTAGTTCTTGAAGAATTTCAACGCTAGATTCTAGGGCTCCTCCCAACATTTCTTCCCAACGACCATAATACATTCGAATCCAATCTTCATATTCAGGATATAGGTCAATTCTGTCCTGAGTGGCCCGATCCAGAGGATAGCCTGCATCTTGATTTTCGTTCCAATCCATCGGGCATATTTCCTTTAAAAACCAATCGACTTGGTCTTCGTCTCCTTGAAATACCTCCCGATAAACACGTTTGGGATCCCAATGGATAAGGACGTTTCCAAGATCAAAAATAATATTTTTGATGGCTGCCATTTTATAGGGATTTTTCCTCTTCCGTTTTTTGCCCCATCAGCATCAAATATCCCTTTAAGAAGGGGTCTATAGCTCCGTTCATTACCCCATCCACATCGGTGGATTCGATTTGAGTTCGAACATCTTTGACCAACTTATACGGGTGCATAACATAGTTGCGAATTTGAGAGCCCCATTCTATTTTTTTCTTTTCAGCTTCAATCGCATTTCGGGCAGCCATCTTTTTTTGAAGCTCAATCTCATACAATTGAGATTTCAATAGCTGCATGGCTTTATTTTTATTTTCTAATTGAGAACGGGTTTCGGAGTTTTCGATGATAATTCCTGTGGGGTGATGCCTCAGACGAACGGCCGTTTCTACTTTGTTTACATTTTGTCCTCCAGCACCACTGGCACGCATGGTTTCCCAACTGATTTCTGCAGGATTGATAACAATTTCTATCGAATCGTCGACTAGTGGATATACATAAACAGATGCAAATGAGGTGTGTCTTTTGGCATTGCTGTCAAAAGGGGATATACGGACCAGTCGATGTACGCCATTTTCACCCTTAAGCCATCCAAAAGCATAATCTCCCTCAATTTCTAGGGTCACCGTTTTAATTCCAGCGACGTCTCCCCCCTGATGATTGAGTTCTTTGAGTTTATAGCCTTGACTTTCGGCCCACATCATATACATGCGATAGAGCATCTCTGCCCAGTCACAACTTTCGGTTCCCCCGGCACCTGCCGTAATTTGTATAATAGCACTGAGACTATCGCCCTCTTCAGAAAGCATGTTTCGAAATTCAATCGCTTCGAGCAGCGTTTTACATTCGTGTTCTTGCTGAGTCACCTCTTCGGCCGAAGCTTCGTCTGCCTTATAAAACTCCATCAGAACCTCAAGATCATTTAAGGCTGTTTCTAAAGTTTCATAATCGCTTACCCAACGTTTGAGGCTTCGCAGCTCTCTCATGTGGGCTTCTGCCGCTTTGGGATCGTTCCAAAAATCGGGGGCTAGCGTTTTTTCTTCCTGATTGGAAATCTCTATTTGTTTCTGATCGATGTCAAAGATACCTCCTTAACGCACCGAGGCGTTCAAAAAGACCTTTCAATTGATCGTTGGTTAACATAAGATTGTTTTTTTCAAAAATATTCAAATCTTTAAACGCAAATAGGGATTCCTCTAAAAAGTTTTTAGTTTTAATGATGCAAGTAAATTTGATAAGTGACACGGTCACCAGGCCCTCAGTAGGCATGCAACAGGCGATGTGGGAAGCAGCTGTTGGAGACGATGTGTTTAAGGAAGACCCCACCGTTAATGCTTTGGAAGCCCACCTAGCTCAAATGTTTGGTAAAGAAGCGGCTCTCTTTTTTCCTTCGGGTACCATGGCCAACCAAACGGCGATCAAGATCCATACCCAACCCGGCGATCAACTCATCTGTGATACAACCGCTCATGTATACAATTACGAAGGGGGAGGGGTGAGCTTTAACAGCGGTGTTTCTTGCAAATTGATTGCAGGGGATCAAGGCCGAATTTCTGCAGTTCAAGTGGAACAAGCCATCAATCCACCCGATTTTTATCACAGCCCACGAACCCGACTGGTATGTCTGGAAAACACCACCAATAAAGGCGGTGGAGCTTGCTATTCTTGGCAAACCATTGAAGAGATTGCTTCGGTTTGCAGGGAAAACAACCTAAAATTGCATCTGGATGGGGCCCGCTTGTGGAATGCCTTGGTAGACACCCCGGAACAAACAACGGCCTTTGGGCAAGTATTTGACACCCTATCGATTTGTTTTAGTAAAGGTTTGGGCTGTCCGGTTGGTTCTGCTTTAGTGGGCTCTGAGGAGTCCATTCAAGCAGCTTTAAAAATTCGGAAAATTTTAGGGGGTGGGATGCGACAAGCCGGATATCTGGCCGCGGCTGCCCTGTATGCTTTAGAACATCAATGGATGGATTTAAAAAAAGACCATCAACGCGCTCAAGAAATAGGGGAGCAGCTCTCTCAAGTCCAAGGAATTGCTCAAGTGCTTCCAGTACATACCAATATTGTAATTTTTAAACTCCAAAAACAGCTCAATACTCAAACCTTTATCAACCAAATGAAGTCCTTAGGGATTTTATTGATTGCTATGGATGCTCAGACCCTCCGGATGGTCACTCATAGAGACTACACGGCAGAACAGCATGCCTATGTTTTAGAGGTTTTAAAAACACAGGATTTTTCTGAGGGGAACTAATCCTCATTGGAAAGACTCCCGTATTTTTGCCAGCAAAATTCGAAGGCTATGTCCAAAACCAAGTTATTGCCCCCAAAAGCGCCTCAAAAACCTTTCAGTCATGAAAAATTTGGGGACTTACGTCCAGATCCATTTCAATGGATGACCGAAAGAGATACGCCAGAAGTAATGGCATACTTGGAGGCCGAAAATGAGTATTTTAAGAACACTACAGCAAATCAGCAACCCCTTCGAGAGGAGCTTTTTAAAGAAATCAAAGGGCGTATCAAGGAAGACGATCAGTCCATCCCTTATTTCTATAACGGCTATTGGTATATCCGAAAGTTCGAAACCGCCAAACAGTATCCCATATATACCCGGAAAAAGGAATCTTTAGAAGCTCCAGAAGAAATCTTATTCGATTGTAACCAAATGGCCGAAGGGCATGCCTATTTTCATTTAGGAGGAATACAAATAAGTCCAGATAATACAAAAGCTGCTTTTGCCTTGGATCTGGAGTCGAGACGGAAATACACCATCCATGTCAAAGATTTAGAGACGGGAACCCTGTTGGATACGCGTATAGAAAACACTACGGGCGGATCGGCATGGGCTGCGGACAGTCAGCATTTGTTTTACACCCATAAAAACCCGGATACCCTCAGGGCAGAAGCTATTTATAGACATTCAATTGAGCGTCCAAAAGCGGATGTATTGATCTACAAGGAGGAGGATGTGACCTTTTCTGTTTATGTCAGTGCTTCTAAATCGGATCAGTATATATTTATATCCTCGGTTAGTACATTAACGACCGAGCATCAATTCCTACGTTCCGATGATCCCCTCGGAGATTTTCAAACCATCCAAAAGAGAATTCAAGGATTGGAATACAGTCCGGCTCATTTTGGCGATCATTTTTACATTTTAACCAATG
>WTJH01000094.1 GCA_011524915.1 Flavobacteriales bacterium
AAAGACTGGAGTGGTGCTTTACCTGCAACGATTATTTATACCCAAGAGCGCCGAGAATTTTATGAAGGCGAATTTTCAGAAGTAGAACTGATAAAAACCGTAGAATCTTTTTTAAACCCATAAGCTATGCAAACTTTAATTCTTTTGATCACCTTACTTTTTAGTGCTCCTGTAACGGGTGTTTTTTCAAATACCTCCGGATACGCAGTCGGAGATGTGGCTACCGATTTTTCGTTGCCGAATGTAGATGGCACAAATGTTTCTTTGGCAGATTTCCCGACAGCCAAAGGGTTTATAGTCGTGTTTACGTGTAATACATGTCCCTACTCAGTTGCTTATGAAGATCGGATCATCGCTTTGGATAAGCAGTTCAAATCTAAAGGCTATCCGGTTATAGCCATCAATCCTAACGATCCTGCAGCTAAGGCCGGTGAGGAAATGGAAGCCATGCAAGAACGCGCTCGGGAAAAAGGATTTACATTCCCCTATCTCCAAGATGTGGGACAAACGATTTACCCTCAATACGGAGCTACAAGAACCCCCCATGTCTATATTTTAGAAAAGCAAGGGACTCAGCTTAAAGTCGCATATATAGGAGCTATAGACGATAGTTCTCGCGATGCTGACGCTGTAGAGCAAACCTATGTGGAAGATGCAGTAGAGGCTCTGTTAGAGGGCAATAAGCCATCAACAACCCAAACCAAAGCCATAGGGTGTTCGATAAAAACACTTTAAGGCGTGTTAATCGTTCAGTTTTAAAACAGCCATAAATGCTTGTTGAGGAATTTCTACATTCCCGACTTGGCGCATTTTCTTTTTCCCTTTTTTCTGTTTTTCGAGCAGCTTTCGTTTTCGGGTAATATCTCCCCCATAACATTTGGCCGTAACGTCTTTACGAAGGGCTTTAATGGTTTCTCTGGAGATAATTTTTGCTCCAATAGCGGCCTGAATAGGAATATCGAATTGCTGTCTAGGAATCAATTCTCGTAGCTTTTCGCACATTTTTTTTCCGATGGTGTAAGCATTGTCTGCATGCACCAAGGCCGAAAGGGCATCTACTTGATTCGAATTCAAGAGGATATCTACTTTCACTAATTTGGATGGGCGCAGTCCAATAGGCGAATAGTCAAAAGAGGCGTAGCCTTTAGAGACCGTTTTTAAGCGATCATAAAAATCAAATACAATTTCCGAAAGCGGCATATCAAAAGTCAACTCTACTCGCTCGGGAGTGAGGTAGGTTTGGTTTTTGATTTCCCCGCGTTTTTCGATACAAAGGGTCATTACGTTCCCAACAAAATCTGCTTTTGTAATGATAGAGGCCTTGATAAAGGGTTCTTCTACCCGATCGAGAACCGATGGATCGGGCAAGTCGGAAGGGTTATTGACCAGAATAATGTCATCGGGTTCCTTTTTACTAAAGGCGTGGTAAGACACGTTAGGAACCGTGGTGATAACGGTCATATTGAATTCCCGTTCCAAACGTTCCTGAATAATTTCAAGGTGTAGCATCCCTAAAAACCCACATCGGAAACCAAAGCCTAATGCGGCTGAGCTTTCGGGTTGGAAGACCAATGAAGCGTCGTTGAGTTGGAGTTTTTCCATACTGGCACGGAGCTCTTCATAATCTTCCGTATCTACCGGATAGATTCCTGCAAATACCATCGGCTTAACTTCCTCAAAGCCGGCGATGGGAGTAGATGTAGGATTTTGACTCAGCGTAAGTGTATCTCCTACTTGCACCTCTTTAGCATCTTTAATTCCGGTAATGAGATAACCTACATCTCCGGTTAAGATTTCTTTTTGGGGTTCTTGTTTGAGCTTTAGGGTTCCAATTTCGTCTGCAAAATAGTCGTTGCCCGTAGCCATAAATTTGATTTTTTGGCCCTTTCGGATGGCACCATTCATCACCCGAAAATAGGTTTCTACACCTCGGAAAGGATTGTATACAGAATCAAAAATAAGGGCCTGCAGGGGTGCCTCAGGGTCTCCTTTGGGAGCGGGTACTCGTTCGACGATCGCTTCTAAAATTTCACTGATTCCCAAGCCCGTTTTTGCAGAAGCAGGAATAACCTCTTCTGGCGAACAGCCCAAGAGGTCAACGATATCGTCGGTGACTTCTTCGGGATTGGCCGAAGGCAAGTCTACCTTATTGAGAACCGGGATAATCTCTAGGTCATTTTCTAGAGCTAAATACAAATTAGAAATTGTTTGTGCCTGTATGCTTTGTGCCGCATCTACAATAAGTAAAGCGCCTTCACAAGCAGCGATGGAACGGGAAACTTCATAGGAAAAATCCACGTGACCAGGAGTATCAATCAGATTAAAGACATAGGTCTCTCCTTGATGTTCATAGGTCATCTGGATGGCGTGCGATTTGATCGTAATTCCACGTTCGCGCTCCAAGTCCATATCATCTAATAATTGGTCTTGCTTTTCGCGCTCAGTAATGGCTCCTGTGGCGTCTAACAAACGATCAGCCAAGGTGCTTTTCCCGTGGTCGATATGGGCAATGATGCAAAAATTTCGAATGTGTTTCATAACGGCTCCATCTTTCATAGCCATGCAAAGATAGCTTTTTGCCAGCTAGGATAAATGCTGTTTTCTAAATTATTCCTATCTTCAATTGCCTGAATTAGAACCGCTTTAATTGATCTCTTATGTGGAAGAAAGTCCTCCGAATTTTTTTAGCACTAACCTTTTTTTTCTCAGCCTATACCAAATTTATCGCTCCGGGCTTTTTTGAGTTAACCCTTATCGACCAGCATTTGGTCGATAGTCGGCATGCGGCAGCTTGGTTTACGCGCATCATCATCGGGATCGAGATCGCTCTAGGAGTTGTCTTGCTTTGGGGGCTTGCGCTCAGACGAATGTTAGGAATTGTCTTGCTGATGCTTTTGGGCTTTACGATTCATTTGGCCTATTTGTGGGCCATTGGAGATACCGAAAACTGTGGTTGCTTTGGGGAGCTACTGGCGATGAGTCCAGCAGAATCCATTCTTAAAAATGTCGGTTTATTGCTGATCAGTGGCTATCTGTACCGAGGCACCAAACCGGAACCTTTGCCTTGGAAAACCCTTCTTTTGACCACCCTTGGGATTACCATTGGAACCTTTTGGGCGCTACCGATTCAACAGCCCGAAGCGGCACAATTTCAGTCTTTCCATGCCTTTGAAGGGGCTCCCAGAGTGGATTTGCTGTCTGGAGAAAAAGTAGTGGCCATTTTTAATTTGGACTGCGAACATTGTCAGGAAGCGGCTCAGGTCATGGGGGAATTGGAACGCAAAAATCCAGACCGTTTTCCAGACACTTATGTGCTCTATTTTAAAGAGGGATCCACCACTCCAGAAGACTTTGAATCTTTAACCCAAACGGCATTCCCCTACCAAATGATTGACGTCAATACTTTTTTTGATTTAATAGGAAATGGTCCACCGCGACTCTATCATCTTAAAAAAGGTCGGGTAGCTCAGGTTATAGATGCCGATTTTGGGTCGAGTCTACAAGCTATTTTTGGGCTTAATCCCTGATTTTTGGCAGAAATCGTACTTTTGCATCATGGTAAAAATAGGATCCATTGAGTTGGGAGATTTCCCCTTGTTGTTGGCACCGATGGAAGATGTTAGTGATCCTCCCTTTAGAGCTTTGTGTAAGGAGAATGGAGCAGATGTCGTATATACCGAATTTATTTCCAGTGAAGGATTGATTCGAGATGCTGCTAAGAGTGTTCAAAAGCTGGACATTTACGAAAAAGAACGTCCGGTCGGGATTCAAATTTTTGGAGCCAATCTGGACAGTATGCTCCAAGCAGTGGAAATCGTAGAGCGAACCAAGCCCGATATTATTGATATCAATTTTGGATGTCCCGTAAAAAAGGTGGTTTGTAAAGGCGCTGGGGCAGGGATCTTAAAAGACATCCCTCTGATGGTCGAGCTGACAGCCGAAATGGTCAAACGCACTTCTCTCCCTATTACGGTAAAAACACGTTTGGGATGGGACCACGATTCGATTCGCATAGTAGAAGTCGCCGAACGCCTGCAAGACGTGGGGATTGCTGCCATAAGTATCCATGGGCGAACACGCGCTCAGATGTATAAAGGATCTGCCGATTGGAAGCCTATAGCCGAAGTAAAAAACAATCCTCGGATGCACATTCCCGTTTTTGGAAATGGGGATGTAGATACTCCAGAACGAGCCGTTGAAATGCGAGATGTCTATGGACTCGATGGGGCCATGATTGGACGCGCCAGTATCGGAAACCCTTGGTTTTTTAATCAGGTAAAGCACTATTTTAAAACGGGGACTCATTTAACCCCTCCCACTTTAGATCAGCGATTGGACGTAGCCAAACGTCATTTAGAAATGGCTGTTGCTTGGAAAGGGGAGACCTTAGGGGTTTTGGAAACCCGACGCCACTATACCAACTACTTCAAAGGCTTGCCCAATTTTAAGCCCTATAGAACTCGAATGGTTACTTCAGATGCTGCGGCCGATGTTTTTGAAACCTTTGAAGCCGTCCGGCAAGAGTACAAGCAAGCGGCAATAGTTTAGCGCTCTATTAGGGTGGGTCGGAGCGTTCTGCTGGTCCAATACGCAGTAAGAGAACCAAAAGCCAAAACGGTAGTAATTACTAACACTAAGTTGCCAAATTCGAAAGCGACCGGATAAGCCAGTGTCGTTCCGGGAACAAAAATAAAAGGGGTATACTTTTGAAAGATTAAAAGGATACTTGCCAATACCAGACCCACCAAAGCACCGCTTCCCACAATAAGGAGTCCCAAGACTAAAAACAGCTGTCTTAGTTGGGGGAAGGTATGCCCCATAGCCAAGAGTATTCTCACTTGGGCCCGTTTGTCTAAAATCATCATCAAAAGGGCGCCTACCACATTGAAAAGTGCAATGACCAGTACCAAAGAAAATATAAAATAGAGGGCTACATTTTCGGTATTGAGCATTTTAAACAAAGCGGCGTTCATCTGATCTTTGGAACGTATTTCGAGCGGCTGATCTAAAATCTTTTCTAGGGTGCTGAGGGCCTCTTCGGCTTCGAAAAGTGCGGAAGTTTTAAGATCGATGGAGCTGTAGGTATTGGAGGGATAGCTCAATAATTGCTGAGCGGTTGTCAGGGGAACAAAGACAAATTTTTGGTCGAGGTCTTCGCTGATTTGATAAATGCCCTGAACCAAAAAAGGCAGAGAGGTAAAGCTTTGTTGTTGAAGCACCGATGTCCCTTTGGTTTTGGGAACCGAAAGGTTTAAAAAAGAAGAATAGTCGAACACACCCAGTCCCAAACGGTCGGAGATTCCATAGCCTACAACAGCTCCTTGGGGGGTATCGGACCGAACGGGGTCTCCCAAAAACAAATGATCCTCTAAGGGAATCAGTTGTTGCATATCGTCTGGAACACCAAACATATAGGCTACCATACTCTTTTCTTGGTAGCTCAAAAAAACCTTTTCCTGAAGCGTTCCTCGAGCAAAATCTACTCCCGGAATGGTTTCGATTCGTCTGGACTGATGACTTTCCAGTAGGATTTGTTTCCCTTGAAGTGGAAAAATTCGATAGTCAGGATCAAAGGCGGAACTGAAATAGACACCAAAATCCTTTAGCCCAGAAAAGGCACTAAGGACTACAAATAGGGCAGCAGTGGCAATAGCCACAACGATAAAAGCAAAACTTGTGATCCGATTAACGATGGTTTTTTGACTTCGCGCCCAAAAGTATCGACGGGCAATAAACCAAGTCGATTGCCAACTCATTTTTTTAAGCGTTTGTCTAGCAGATCGCGGGATTCTATGGGGTTTTCGGGGGTGTTTAAAGCCCGATCAATAGATTCGATATGGTCCAAGGCGTCGTCCTGAAAAAAGCTTAAATCCGGAAATTTTCGCAATTGATGTTTGAGGCGACTAGCCATATCGTGTTTGATTTGGAAGTGATTTTCCCGGAGATTATTCAGCAGCTCCGCAGCCTTTTCGGAAGGAAAGACACTGATATATACCTTAGCAATACTCAGGTCCACACTCACATGGACTCGTGTAACCGATAAAATCAGGTTTTTGATTCCCGACTGCCGAATGGTCCCTTGAAGTAATTGGGCCAATTCTGCTTGGAGGAGGCTCCCTATTTTTTTCTGCCGTTCTGTTTCTTCGTGCCGCATAATGCAAAAGTAAAGATTATATTGCTGTTCTAATTCAAACTTATGGGGATCTCTATCAAACAATGGTTTTGGACGAGTTGTATGTTTTTGGTTTTGAGCCAAACCTACGCGCAAGATTTAGAAGCCATTCGGACGCTTATATTTAAAAAAACCAACGAGCTACGATTGGAAAAAGGACTTCAGCCCTTTAAGCACTTGGATAGTTTGGACGGGATAGCCCAGTACCACAGCGATAATATGGTATCTCAAAATTTTTATGCACATACAGATCACCAAGGCCTTAATCCTGTTCAAAGAGCCGAAAAGCTAGGGGTATTGGCTTGGCGAAAAAAAGGAAATATGCTGATTGGGGTAGCCGAAAATATTGCCATGACTCCTTGGTTTCCGAACGTTCGCGGATGTGGCGATACCCAATCTGCGGAGGCTTTTGCAGAATGTATGGTACAGGGTTGGAAAAAATCCCCTCCTCATTATAAAAACATACTGGGAGACTATGTCTATCTAGGCGTAGGGATCCAATTCGACGATCAAAAGCGTGGTTTTGGGACTCAAAATTTTAGGTAGTTGGGATCTTTTCCCAGCGAAATTCAGAGGTGAGTCGGAATTGCCCGATAAATTTCTGACGCCACTGTTCGGGCGGGATAATGGACAAAAAATCGCCCGACTTCCCTTCGTAGAGAAAATAATTTTCTCCGATGATGGGTTCAAATTTATAGTGTGCCCGATATACCCGTTCGGTTTCTTGAGCCGAGGCTACAAAAGCCTTAATCTGGTCTTGAATTTCTTGAAGTTCGGCCTGTAAGTGCTTGGATGCTTTTTGTACCCCCTGTAGTTTAAAGGCATCTACATTAGGAATATCGATCACCGGGCCACTGAGGGATGCGGCATAGGGTAAAAGCTTGGCGTTGTATTGAGACGTTTCTTCGTCCCAAACAACAGCATCTGGTTTTTTCGTTGACACTTTTTTTGGTAAAGATAAACACTTTAGGGTGAGTCCTTTGGGTTGCCTGGAGGAATTTTGTAATTTTAAAGGAAATACAGTAATGATGTTTGGATTGCATGATGTTCAGTACCTGTATGAATTTCTTTTTTGGGTGGTCACCTTTTTAGGATTAAAAACGGTTTGGCACCAACCCCAGGTACGTTTGTGGTATGGTTATGGAGTAGCTTCCTTAAATGTGATGGCTTTGTTTTTCTTTACGATGCTATCCATCAATGGCCATATGGATGGCCTTACAGCCATTTCGTTTGGTTTTTTACATGCGATGGTAGCTGTGGTGATGATCACTTTGGTCCGAACCAGTATGCGTTTGGAAGAGGATTCGGAAGATGAAGACGTAGCCTAAAACGAGCGTTTTATCGGATGCTTAAGCGGAGATGGAGCATTTGTTCCCAGCCTCGTCTGTGGCGACAAAAACAATAAAGCATTCGCAATTCAGTTTTACTTGTTTGTCAACTAAATTTTGACTCGAAACTTTGATTTTGATCCGAAGGGAGGTGTTCCCAACTTTGATGATTTTAGCCTTTAATTGAACCAAATCACCGATATGAATGGGTTTTAAAAATTCGATATCGTCCACGAATTTGGTCACACAATATTTACCGGTGTACAGTACCGAAAGGGCATATCCGATCTCATCGATCCACTTCATGACCTTTCCTCCGTGGACATTGCCTTTATAGTTAGCGTCGTTTGGTTCGGCCAAAAAACGCATACTTAGTTTATGATTTTTCATAGAAGCCCAATAATTCTCCAACTTAATATACAAAATTTATACGGGACTATCTAAAAAAGAGAGGTTTGCTCGGGATATGAGTAGGGTTCAATGCAATTGGGGTCTTCCCATGAACTTTTGTTGACCTGAGCGGAAACGCTATAAAATTGCAAGTCTTTTTCAGCCAAATTTTCAATTCCCTCCAGGGTTTTGGGGAGTGTTTGATGGGTGTCTATAGCAATGGGCATACGGTCGTGGATAGCTGCTATTTTAGGAGTGGCTTTTTGGGTGAGAACAACGATTTGTCCTTGGGTTTCCAAAGCGGCCAACCAAAACCAAGAGGGCGTGTAGCTGAAGTGATGGGGGATTTTTTGTGCATCCCATTCATACCAGCCTCCCGCGGCTACCCAAATCAGTGAACTTTTTTGAAATGCAGCTTTTTCGGTCCAAGTTTCGGAACGGGCATTGACCCATAACGGACCCTGAGGGGAACGAATTCCCCATTGCCCTTGGACAAGTGCTCCCCCAGGACGAACCCCTGTAAGCGCTTGTCCGGGAGCAATATTGTAGCGGGGAGAAAGATTCGTTTTATAGGCCTTATTAAAGGGCTTGGGCTGTGCAAAGCTCATGCGACCACACATAAAGATATTTTGTATTACTTTGGTTTAAGATATAAAAGCTTAATCAAAAGCACATGAATCGCTTAATTATTTTATCGAACGGGCTGCTACTCGTATTTTTTGTAGGCTACTTTCTACGTATCGATCATGTCTTGTTAGGGGTCTTTCAACAACTACTGATTTTACCCGCTTTTGGGTTGCAATATGGCTTAAGTATCTATATCGTCCTCCAACGGATCGTCAACCAAAAATCTGTTGATCTTTGGGCTTGGATCCACTTGGGATTTAGCGTGTTTTGGATCCTTAGTTTTTGGATCGACTAAGCTCCCTTGAATATTTCGTATCTTTTTAAAAACTTAACCTATGGAACAGCAATTTCTAATTCACGGTATGAACTGTTCGAGTTGTAAAGCCATTATTGAATACAGCTTAAAGGACATACAATACATTCAAAAAGCCGAGGTACATCTGGAAGCCAAAACCCTTGGAGTTACAAGCGAAAGAACCCTGGATCCTCAAACTTTAGAACAACATTTACCCGAAAAATACAGCTTAGAACTTGTGGGTGCAGCAGCTTCAACTCCTCCAACGGAATTTTCCCCAGAAACCTCTAAACTCCAACAGCTCAAACCCTTGTTTTTGATTTTTTTCTATCTGTTTGCAGCGAGTGTGGGCATGCACCTAAGCGACTGGAACACGGGAGCGTTTATGTTAGACTTTATGGGCTTGTTTTATATAGTGTTCTCCTTTTTTAAGTTTTTGGATCTTCGAGGCTTTGCACAAAGTTTCCCCATGTACGATCCCTTAGCAAAAGCTCTTCCCCTCTATGCATGGGTATATCCCTTTATAGAAACCTTATTGGGGCTGAGTTTTTTAAGTCGAACAGCAATCGATTGGGCCCTTTGGGCGACCCTAGTAGTTTTAGGGATCACAACCCTAGGGGTACTGCGGGTGTTGCTGAACAAACAACAGATCCGATGCGCTTGTTTAGGAACGGTTTTACAACTGCCGATGACAGAGGCTACCCTGATCGAAAATATACTTATGATTGGGATGGCTCTAGGGATGATCAGCGGGATTTGATCCTAATCTTTTTTAACATCAAGATTAAGTTGACCTGAAAAAAATCTTGAAATTTCAGGCCTTCGTCCTATCTTTGCAATACAGGTCCTATAGCTCAGTTGGTTAGAGTAGCTGACTCATAATCAGTTGGTCCCT
>WTJH01000065.1 GCA_011524915.1 Flavobacteriales bacterium
CAGCTGTACATGCTGTTCCAGTTGTTCTTACAGTATAAGAATATCTAGTTACTGAACTTACTGGACCTGTAGGTGTACCCTCTATAGTGAGTACTCCAATTCCAGAACAAGCAGTACAAGAATCGTCAGATGTCATATTAATTGTTCCTGAGTCATCACGAACTACTACGGTGAAGAAAGTAGACGCTGTATCATGCGTTAATCTAATAACATTAGCCGTTGCTCCAACACTAGCAGTTACTGGACTTAACCTTGGTGCTACTGCTGTATTTATATCATTTATTAATCCTGCAGCAACTGTATCTTCATCTTCACCAGCAGCTAAGGAAGTATAAATATACCTAGTCCCATTAATGAAGATTTCAAAGTTTTCTCCTGCAGCTGCAGTAGCGCCTGCCTGAATGGTAACTTCAATTATTTTCTGAGAAGGGCTAAAATTAGCATTCAATCCTGGTGGAAGACCATTTAAACCTACAAGAGCATCTACAACAGCACCTGTAGCACCACCATCAATTGTAAATTGAACAGCATTTCCTGCAGCAATTGAAACTTCTTCTCCTACACAGAATGTAGCATTGGCTGTACCTGCACCAGATAATAAACGAACAGAAGGGTTTGGAGGTACTGTAATTGGGAATGATACACTTGGAGCTCCGCAACCAGTACTTGTAGCTGTAATATTTACTGTGCCAGACCACCCTGTCGCCCAAGACATCACTCCAGTTACACAGTCAAGAGTACCTGCATTCGCATTATCTGTTGACCAAGTAACATCTACCCCATTTTGAATAATAAACGAAGTTGTATCACCTGCCCTCGGGGGACAGTTTGGAAGTGTGCTTGATCCTGCTACAGCAATTGCATCAGGAGCAACTGCTTCTGGTAAAATTGTTATCGTTTCTCTTTGAGTTGCTGAATTTGTTCCATCACATCCAACAGCATATACATCGATTGCAAAAGTTCCATGGAATCCAGGTTCCCAGTTTGCTATTCCCTGTTCTGTAAATTGAATAGTAGCTGCATTAGTAAGAGGTGTTCCTACACTACCAATTCCTGGATTGATTTGACCAGCTGGTAAATCCCAAACTAAATATTGATAATTTTCAGATTCAGCAAAAAACTGAGTGTTAGGTGTAGCAGCTGTAGTTTCACAGTTTGGTAATGCTCCTGCTTCGACTCCACAAATAAGTTGAGAGGGGGGTGCAATTCTTGGACCAAAGAGAGTACCAACGCTTCCAGGAGGAGGTGATGGTGTACGAACAACAAAATCAGTACCATAGTCACTATAACCAAGATAATTCGCTGTAATGTCAAACTGAGATCTATTTGCACTTACAGCTCCAGCAGCTCCAGCATTTACAATTCTGTCAGCATCTGCATTTACTGCAGCTGCTAGTGCCGTAGCTACTGTTTGAGGTGTGTCTGCTCCACCAGCTGTTGTATAATCATAACATCTACCATTGATAGTAAGTAAGAAAAGTAATCCATTTGGATAATTAGCAACACCAGGTGTTATTTCAACAACAACTCTATTTGCTTGATTCGCTTCCAATGGTGTTGGTCTAGTAGGCTGTGAAGGGCCAGTTGTAGAATCTGTCCCTACTGTAACACTTAAAGAATTTAATGTTGCACTAGTATCAGTGATAGATAAGTCAAATGTAGAATTTGCTGGAACACCAATAACACTTATTGTTCCGTCTAAATTATCTGTTGCATTAACATCCGCCCCAAAATTTGTGTTAATAAAACCAGTCAGTGCAGTTCCAATTGCTGTAGCGTTGTTCCCTCCAACTAAATCAGTGTAAGTTTGAGATGTTCCGTTCACTGTTACTACAAAGGTGTCGTTTATAGCTGTAACCCCTGCCCCAGATATAACAATTGTTTCTGATATAGGATCAGCACCGTAGACAGTTAACACTTGAGATCTCCATGCAGATGGACCATCACAACCTAATGCACGAGCTTGAATGGTAACATCACCAGTAAAATTCGGATCCCATGTCACCACTCCAGTACTAAAATTAATTGACCCTGCTGCAGCTGGAGTCATTTGCCACTCATAACCTGTTGGTCTAAGTGCCAATGCTCCACTATTATAACAAACTTCAAATGATGCTATTTCTGGTGTATCACAAGAGGATCCATTATACACTCTTGGGCCGTCAGTAATCAATGTTTGTTGCGTTAATCTTGAGTTACCTTCAGCGGGACTATTATAATTAGCAAGTATATAGTCAGGAGTTGTTACAGGCGGAGTAACTGTTACATTACCTGTTAAGTTTTGAATGCTACAAGAAGATGAACTTATTGAGTTTAAGTACATAGTTGAACCTA
>WTJH01000025.1 GCA_011524915.1 Flavobacteriales bacterium
TCAATAACAAAATAATCGTCAAAGATGGCGGAGCTCCAATTGGCGTAACTTTCATAATTGGATTTGGTATTAAAATCCGATAGTGAAAAGCCGTCCGGCGGATACGAACCTAATAAATGATCGTTCGTATTGAGATAAATGGACGATCGGTACCAAAAAGTATTTAAATCGTAATTGGATTTGTTTCCGATAATTGCATCGACATTTGAGGTGCCCGTCACCGAGGCACTGATGATATTGTAATCGCGAAATGTATTATTAGAAACATTATCGTAGCTATCAGCATCCCCAATTAGACCACCCACGTCGGTATCTCCATTGATGGACCCGTGAACCACATTATATTTTATTTTTAAATTCCCATCATTATCAATTTGCCCAATAATCCCCCCAACATCATCAGCATTGTTCCCAGTGTCCAAGTCCCCTATAAATAGATTGGAGTAGATTTCTTGACCGGTAGAAATACGAACCTCTCCGGCAATTCCTCCATACCTGTTTCCAGAGCCTGTAAAGGAATCCGTACTAGCAATAACAACCGTATTATTACTAACCGCATCAAAATTCGAAGCGAGATAGCCAATGATCCCCCCAACACTAGAAGCCGCATTACCATAGATGGACCCTTTAAAATTACAGTTGGTTAGGGTTTCCCCAGAGTAAAAAGCACCAACAATCCCTCCCAATTTATGCCCTGTGCTTTTAGAAACCGTTCCTGTCACGCTAATATTGTCTAGCACCACATTGTCCTCACAAAAACCTAAAGCGGCTCCTGTACCCGTGGCACAACAGTTAGCGTAGGAATTGTTCATGTTTACATCAAATAAGTTGAGGTTTTCTACTCGGCCACTACTTCCCATGGCACCAATAAAACCGACATAGGATTGATTTCTATCAATAAAAAGGTTTCTTATGATATGATGATTTCCAAGGAAAGACCCTTTGAATTTTATGGAACTGGTTCCTATAGGGAGCCAGCCATCGTTTGTTCCTGCTGAGGTTCTATCATTAGTATCATTATACTTTTCACCATCACCATCATCATCTGTATCGTCCCAATATTGGGTCTGACTGGCATCAATATCATCAATAAGCATGTAGGAAACCGACCCTGAATAATTGAGGGTTACCCATAGCAATTCGCCTAAGGTTCCAATTTGATATATCCCATCAGTCAAGGTGGGGGTTACAGCAATTGTAGGTGATGAAGAATGTGTCGTAACCGTATTAACAACTTCAATCGTTAAGTTGTTATAGGCTGGTGGTAAACTAGCTGTATTCGAACTTGTATCTATAAAGGCCTCATGGCTTAAATTGATATTATATGTCCCTTCGGGAACTTCATCGGGATCCAAATAGAGCTGTGCTCTATAATTGTACGTTGCCGAACTAATCGGTTTCTGTGTTTTATATTGATGACTCGTGGGTAGGTTTCCTTCCAAACCCCACTTATGGGCTAAATATCCCTCTGCCTTTGCTAAGTTAGAAGTATCTGTTCCACTACTGCCCGGTAAGGATGCCACCGTAATGAATTCAGCCATATACCCTTTTGGATCGTCATTGCCTCTGTTTCTCATTAAACTAAGTTGCAATGGGGAGTCTAAGGAGTTGTCATAATCATTTACTATTGAGGTAGCAGCATAACCATTTACGGTTGAAAAAATTTGATTGCCTGTTTTATTAAAAACAACACTAAATATTCGAAACGAATCTTCATAGTGAGTTGTAGATACCCCAGGGAGTACGCTAGAGGCACTAATAAAGTCTATTTTATTTCCTGCATCGGATGATATTCTATTCGACGATAATGCATCTAGATCTATCTCTCCATTAAACTTACTATTGTCTCCAGCTGAAATAGCATAGCTCCTTCCACCACCTCCACTTTTTTCAAATGACCAGATTGAATTTTGTTTGTGATTACTGCTAAGAATATTAAATACACCTATGGACCAATGATTTCCAGAAGAAACAACTGCTTCATATCCAGTAGACCGAAGAGCATTATCCCCATCAAAATAGGCAACATCTTTTCCATCTAAGTGTGTTTTATTTATTTCAGGCTCTCCTGAACCAACATAGGGAATATTACCAAAATTACCGGACTTATCTGTAACGTAATTGATATCATTGCCTGTAAGATTCAAATTGCTCGAATCCGAAATATCTACCCATGCCGTTAGGCCTGTTAAATCACTAGGCAACCAATCCGTTGTACTTGAAGAGGTAACACTCCAATTTGAAAAAGTTTCATTTCCGTCAGAAATGGTAGGACTCCCAGCATTACTATATAAAAAAGGGGCTGAACTAACACTGCTCAAAGTAG
>WTJH01000004.1 GCA_011524915.1 Flavobacteriales bacterium
ATAACTATTTCTTTTTCAGTAATATACAAAAATTTTTTAAATACAGATTCAGCAGCTCTGCCGAGCTTTAAATTGATGAACGAAAAATAAGTGATTATACTTTAATAACCTGATTATCAAAAAGTAGTTCTCTTTATCCAGAATAAATTAAAGTTGAATTATTTCCCGATACAAAAGTTCGCAAAAATATTCCCCAAAAGTTCATCTGTAGTAAAAGCCCCTGTTATACTTCCCAAGGCGTCTAAGGCTACATTGAGGTCGATGGCAATTAGATCCGTAGGAACCCCATCTCTAAATCCGATTTCCACCTGTTCCAAAGCCGCTAAAGCTTCTTTTAGTGCATGTGTATGCCGAGCACTACTTACAACGGTATCACCAAATTTGTGTTGTTGCCCTTGGGCTACTTCCACTAGTGTTTGCTTTAAGGCGTTCAAACCTTCAGACGATTTGATACTAATGGCCAAAGATTGGGTAGGGCTAAGATTTATAGGTCCTAGACTTTCCTGAAATTTTTGTCTAGTTTCGGTTGAGTTGAGGTCAATTTTATTTTCAACAAGAATCAAACGCCTATCCTCTGAATGGGATTCCTGATACAAACGACTCAATTCTGCTGCTGTGGTATCTCCAGGATCATAAACCAATAAAACGATCTGAGCTTTTTTCAATTCCTTTTTGGCCCGTTCCACTCCTAAGGCTTCCACAAGATCGTCGGTTTCTCGCAGTCCAGCCGTATCGATCAGTCGGAAGGGGAAGCCATCGATTACTAAGCGGTCTTCGATGGTGTCTCGTGTAGTTCCTGCCACTGGGGTAACCAGGGCGCGGTCTTCTTCCAAAAGTGCATTGAGAAGGGAAGATTTACCGGCATTCGGTTTTCCGACCAAAGCAATTGGAATTCCCTTTTTTAAAGCATTTCCATAACTAAAGGAATCTATAAGTGTATGGAGGTGCTTTTTTATTTTTTGGATCAATTCTAAAAAGGCGGTCCGATCGGCAAATGCCACATCTTCTTCTGCAAAATCCAATTCTAAGGTCAAAAGCGATGTAAAGTCCAATAATTCCTGACGCAATTCTTGCATATGGGAAGAATAGCCCCCACGCATTTGATTTTGTGCGATTTGGTGAGCCGCTGCAGATTCGGAAGCGATCAGGTCGGCGACGGCTTCTGCCTGGGCCAAATCCATCTTTTTGTTTAAATATGCTCGTAGGGTAAATTCTCCGGGCTCGGCCAAGCCAATTCCAAGGCTTTTATATAAATCAATGAGTTGTTGTATGATATAGGGCGAAGCATGACATCCAATTTCAATGACATCTTCCCCCGTAAATGAATGGGGGGCTCGAAAGTAGGTGAGTACCACTTCATCGATCCATTGCTCCCCCTTAAAAATAGACCCCACATATGCTTTGCCTGCTTTGGGGTCTTCTATGGGATTCCCATTCCGATTCTTAAAGGTGGGGCTAAATACCGACCATAAATCAGCTCCGGAAAGCCGCAACAGAGCCACTGCTCCCGAGGGCGCACCTGTGGCACAAGCGATGATGGATCCATTTGAAATCATAGTGCAAACTTACTGTCTTTCGTGCAAAATTAATGTATATTCAGCCTATGAGAGAAGATAATCAACTGATCGTTTTTATGCACCTGAGCCAATTATTGGATTTGGTTACTGGTGTTGGAGGCTTTTTGGTCCCTTTAATTATTTGGTTACGCAACCGCGATCGAATTTATAAGCTGGATGCCCATGGGAAAGCTATCGTAAACTTCCAGCTGTCCCTATTTGTATTGGCATTTATATCCATTCCTTTGATTTTGTTTTTTGGAATAGGAATTCTGATGCTTCTGGCGTTGGCTTGTATCAATGTGATCTTTCCGGTCATCAATGCCATTCGGGCTGGGCAGGACGAGCCTGCATACTACCCCTTCAGTTTCCGGTTCATCAGCTAAAAAGAATCTACTGGAGCGGTATAAGTCGCTCGTTTTTTATGCTGTCGATTGGTGTAGTTGCGCCACAATTTCTGAATGGCTTCGTTTTCTTCCAATTCGGGATTGGTTTCGACTACACTGATATTGTACTTATTCAATAATTTTTGAATTTCATTGAAAATGATGGCAGTTACCCCTTTGTTCTGAAAATCGGGATGTACTCCAATCAAATAAAAGGATGCTTTTTTGATGCGATAACGCGCCCAAAGCAGATGTAAAAATCCAAACGGAAATAATTTACCATTCATCTTTTTTAAAGCCTTGGAAAAGGAGGGCATGGTAATGGCAAATGCAATCAGTCGATCATCTTTATCGGCAATACATTTGATGAATTCGGGATGTATGTATCGGAAATAGCGTTCCTTATAGTATTCTATTTGGTAGGGCTGAACCGGAACAAAGGTCTGAAGTCGGTCATAGGTTTGCCCCAGCAAAACAAACATTTGATCTACATAGGGGAGGAGCTGTTCCGTAGTGGTGAAATCCAACAGTTGAAGTTCATAGCGGTCCATGATGATTTGAGAGAACTTTTTAACTTTTTCGGGTGACTGTTCAAAATCGGTGATTTGAATTTCATATTCTACCCATTGGGCTAACTTTTGAAAGCCTAATTTTTCGAGGTGTTGGGAATAGTAAGGATAATTGTAGAGCGTAATCATGGTATTGAGTTCCTCATATCCATCCACCAGCATTCCTGCCTTATCTAAATTGGAAAACCCTACCGGACCTTCGATAAATTCCAGTTGGTGTTCTCGACCTACTTCAGCAACTTTTTGCAGCAATGCTCGACTAACCTCGATATCATCGATTACATCGAACCATCCGAAACGAACTTTTGCTTTTTTGATTTCTTCAACTTCTATCCAATTGATTAGGGCAGCGATTCGACCCACAATTTTTCCATGCTTATAGGCCAAAAAATAGCGCCCTAAGGCATTCTGAAATACCGGGTTTTTATCCCAATCCAGGGTGTCGACTTCTTCTTTGCGAATGGGACCTACCCAATAGGCATTGTTTTTATAGAGTTCGAAGGGAAAATCAACAAATTGTTGTAGCTCAGCTCGGCTGTGGAGTTCTTTTATCTCTAACATAGCATCAGTTTCGACGGGCTTTTCGAACCCGCTTTTTTTCGGACTTGGTATTTTTACGAAGGGTCTTTTTTAGATTTTTTTCTTCTTTTTTCATCCGTTCAGCTTCCAGTTCTTCCGCCGACTGAAAGTCTTTGTGAAAGTCTAAACGATACGAAACACCTGCATTTACAGAAATCCACGATGGGGTAGTTTTGGTATTGGCCCCTATAGTAGCTTCCACTTGCATATCGTCGGTGACTAGATAGGCAGCTCCCAAACGCAGGATAGAGTCTTTGTAAAAGGTTCCGTCGATTCCCTGATATTCCAGATAGGCAGACCAGATGGGATCAAACGTATGGGTGAGGGTTAGGATGTAATTAAATTCAGGAAAATCGCTTAAGAACCGATTGTAGGTCAGATTGGAAACAAATACCCAAGTGCTGAAAAAATGCGTCTGTGTAGCAATAGTCCCCCGCAGACTGAAAGGAGGTTCTTTGGCCAAGGAGGTACCTGTATGCTGAAACAGCAGAGGATTGGTCAAGATTTGATAGAGGTTGCCGTAGCTGTAGGGAGATGGGGCTAAGGGATCGTAGTTGGCCCCCACAGTTACAGAAACAGCAGGAATTAAATCGCGAAATTTAAATCCATTGTTTGCTTTCCAAGAATAGACATTGATCTCTTGTTCTTTTTTAAAGGGATCGTAGACCAGAACTTTAACCCCTAAAAAGTTTTGTAAAAACCCTTTGCGTTTTTTTTCAATGGGATTGTTGGTAGTGTTGTTCACCAGCTTATCGAACATAAAAGCCCCTTCATAGGTGACTTCTAAGATTTCGGATAGCAGTCCATACCGAATCGATAAAAAGGCAACTTGGCCGTTGATGGTAGAGTTGTTGTAGCCCGTATGATTGTAGCGGCGAAGTTCGGTTCCGCTTTCGAATTGAAGGACATTTTTTCCGACAGCAAAAGCTCCGATGGAGTAGCCCGGACGATTGCTGTTGATTTGATCGGTATACTGCGCAAAGCTGATATAACCCATCAGCAGAAATGCAGTACGAAAGAAAATGGTTTTTGGTCTCATGTAGATTAGGACGAATTTAAGGCATATTGAACTATCAATAAATGTTCTGTTCAGATTAATTACATTTGAAGATATGATTTTATTCATTTTTAGCAGCCTAATTTTGATCACCTTTGTGTTTCGAAGAACACTGATTCGTTTGCTGCTTCCGTGGTTGCTTCAAAAGCTGATGAGAAAAGTCTACGAACAACATCAGGCCCAACAAAAGCCCTCCCAAGACACTTCTACACCCAAAAAACCTCAAAAACATTCTTATGCCGAAGACATCGAATTTGAAGAACTTGATGACTGATTTGAATAAAAATATAGGGCTGCACATCGGCCTTATCCTAGCAGCTGTAGTTCTGAGTTTGGGGTTCTATTTTCCTGTACTTCAGGGGAAGGTATTGCAGCAGTCGGATATCGTTCAGTACGAGGCCATGTCGCGGCAGCTCAAAGAACACCGGGCAAATACTTCAACGGAAACCTATTGGATCGATAATGCCTTTGGAGGCATGCCCACCTACCAGTTGGGGGCTGAGTATGCCTATGACTTTTTAGCAGGCATTCATCAACTCACCCGAATTTTACCCCGACCGGCACACACCCTTTTTCTGTATGTCGTAGGGGCTTATTTTTTAGCCATTATTTGTGGAATTTCCTTTCCTATAGCCCTGCTGATGGCTGTCGCATATGGTTTTTCGACTTATCTCCTGATTATCTTACAAGTAGGACATAACACCAAAGCTTTAGCCCTGGCCTATATGCCCTTTGTTTTTGGAGGATGGATATTGCTCCATCAAAGAAAATGGTTTTGGGGGTTTTTAATCAGCAGCTTGGCCCTTGGAATGAATATCAAAGCCAACCATTATCAGATGACCTATTATATGCTGATGTTATTAGGTCTGTTTATGTTGGTATATATCGTTAAAGGGCTGCGGCAAAAACAAGCCTTTAAAACCGTATGGACTCCCATCGGCCTCTGGGTGGTTGCCTTTCTTTTGGCCTTAGGATTTAATGCCCCTCCACTCATGGCTACAGCAGAATATACCCAATTCAGTACGCGGGGAGCTTCAGAGCTGACTTTAAATCTGGATGGAAGCCCAAAAGAGCAGGGGAGTAGCGGATTGGATTATGACTATATCACCCAATACAGCTATGGAATTTTTGAAAGTTTAAATCTCTTATCTCCACAAATTCAGGGGGGTGCCTCAAGCGAATCTCTGGGAATGGACTCTGCCTTAGGAAAAGCCCTCATCCAAGCAGGGGTTCCTCAAAATCAGGCTCGAGGATTTTTACAATCGGCCCCTACCTATTGGGGAGACCAGCCCATCTTGGAAGCACCGGCCTATTTGGGGGCTACGGTATTGTTTCTGTTTTTCTTGAGTTTATGGGTGTACAAGGGGCCCTACAAACTTCCACTTGGAATCGGTATATGCTTGGCTTTAATGCTTTCGTGGGGAAAAAACTTTCCTATACTCACCCAATTGTTTATCGACTATTTCCCGCTTTACAACAAGTTTCGGGCAGTTTCTTCCATTCAGGTACTCTTAGCACTAAGCATTCCATGGATGGCTGCTCTAGGTTTACAAAGCTATTTTTCGCTTAGCGAAAAGGACCAAAAAAAGACCTTAAAAGTTATTTCTATAGCTTTCTTTTCAGCTCTTGGACTGCTATGGCTGATCAAAGGAATGCTAAGCTTTTCGGGCGCTTCCGATGGGTACTATCGGCAGGTGTTGGGCGATGGATTGATGTCTGCATTGATGCAAAGTCGCCAAGAACTCTACGATGCCTCCCTCTGGAGAACATTTTTGTTTTCAGGACTGGTTGCCCTAACACTGCTTTGGATCCACTTTAAGCCCCATCAAAAAACAAAAGGTTTGGTATTACTGGTCCTATTGGTATTTGCTGATCTCTATGGGGTTATAGATCGCTACAGTCGCCCCGAATTATTTGTATCGCCAAGACAACGCTCTCAAAACTTTCGATTAACGGCGGCCGACAGAGCCATTTTAGAAGATTCTTCACGTTATAGAGTGTATGAACCTCGGTTGGGACTTTCACAGGCACGTACCGCTAATTTTCATTTGGCTATTGGGGGGTATCACGGGGCTAAACCACGCCGTTTTGAGGAATTGATTAGTCGAATGGAAAGCAAACAACTTTCCGAAGTCTTAAACTTTTTAAACGTTAAATACGTAATTCAAGAAGACGATAATGGCCTACAGGCCATTGGCAATCCCACAGCATTGGGGAACGCCTGGGCAGTCGATTCACTGCGTCTGGTTTCGAGTGCAGATCTGCTCATGGAACAACTGCAAAACTTCAATGCAAAAGAGCTTGCCCTAGGAATCTCTTCAGAAACGCCTTCCGATCTTGTTTTTGAGCCTGCAGATTCGCTGACTCAAATCCAATGGACAGGGGGAGCTCCAGACGAATTGGAATACGACTTTCAGAGTCCTAAAAGTCAGTTGGTAGTTTTTTCTGAAATGTATTATGCTCCGGGATGGAAGTCCTATATCGATGATACAGAAGTTCCTCATTTTTGTGTGGATTATGTCTTAAGAGCCATGGTAGTCCCCGCGGGAAAACATCAAATTCGTTTTGTTTTTGATCCGCCCGTAGTAGCTACTGGAGAAGGCATCCGATTGGGGAGTTATGTCCTTTGGGTGGTGTTGCTTTTTGGCGTTTATCGTTTTCAGAAATCAGAAGATTAGCGCATGGGGATAGTTGCCAAACAATCGGTTCAGAACATCTTTAGTATTGGGGCTGGAGTTCTTTTAGGAGCTGTCAATACGCTCTTTTTATACCCCGTATTTTTAGGCAGTCAACTGCAAGGTTTGGTGGTTGCGCTTTTGTCGGTTTCCAATTTGGTACAGCCTTTTATTTCGGTAGGTCTCCAACATGCTTTGATTCGATTTTTCCCCCGCTATAAACAGGCAGATCAACAGCATATTTTACTGAGCTGGAGTTTGGTGATCCCGCTTATTTTTGTGGGCTTACTCGCTCTATTTTATTGGGGCGTTGGCGATGCCTTACTGATTCGTTTGTTTGGTTTAAACCCCGACATACAAACCTATGGATATATGATCTTTGCTATTGCCATAGCAACGGGTCTTTTCGAGGTGTTTTACAGTTGGCTTCGAATCCGTTTACAATCGGTCTTAGGGAATTTTTTAAAAGAGTTTTATCCCCGTTTATTACTCTGTATTTGCTTGATCGTTTATGGTTTTGAGGGGATAGACTTTCCTACATTTCTGCATATTGTTTTAGGGGGATACTATCTTCGGTTGCTTATTATTGCCAGTTATGCCTTTTGGATTCACCGACCCAAATTTGAATTGAAATCCATTCCCAAAGCAGGTGAAATTATTAAGTATAGTTCCATCATTCTGCTTGCAGGTACGGCTTCCAGCCTATTATTAGACATCGATAAGTCGATGTTGCCAGCCTTGTTGAGTGTCGAAAATGTAGCCTACTACAGTGTGGCTTTGTTTATGGCTTCTGTAGTTGAATTGCCCGGTCGAGCGATGTTTCAAATCATCAGTCCTCTGGTGGCACAGTCCATTCATGACAATAATCGTGAGGAACTTCAGAGGTTTTTGAGTCAAAGCAGCCAAATTCTGCTGTGGGGCAGTGGATTTATTTTTTTAATCATTGCATTAAATGCTCCGGATTTCTATGATTGGATAGGACAGCCCGATTATAAATTGGCGGTTGGTGTTGTGTATTGGGTGGGAGCTGCCAAGCTTTCATCTATGGCATTGGGATGTTTAAACCAGATCATCAGTAATTCCGACTGGTATCGGTATAGTTTATATTTCTCTGTGGGCTCTGCTGTGTTGGCTATTGTATTGAATTATTATGCCATTCAGATCTGGGGTTTGATGGGAGCTGCCTATGCTACTTTTAGCGTCATCGTTTTAATCAATTTACTTAAGATCAATCTGATTTCACGTAAACTCCAATTGAGTCCTTTGAGTCTGTACAGTCTAAAAATTTGCCTTTTGGTGGGCAGTATTGGGGTGGTGTTTTTTCAAGTCCAATGGTCTTTTGGTTCTTTTTGGAATATTGCATTCCGTTCGCTAGCTATCGCTCTTGTATACGGTTTGCTGAGCTATATCCTACAGCTGCACAAAATCGTTTTACCCATCATCCAAAGCCTGGTACGCCGCGGATAGCTAATAGCCCCTCTCGATCTTTTCTTTTAGATATTGACCCGTAATTGATGCCTTGATTTGCGCCAATTCCTCTGGGGTTCCTGTCGCTACTAGATGTCCTCCCTGATCTCCACCTTCGGGCCCTAAATCAATAATATGATCGGCACATTTAACTAAGTCTAAATTGTGTTCGATGACAATGATGCTGTGTCCACGCTCAAGCAAAGCCTTAAAAGAGTTGAGTAACTTTTGGATGTCATGAAAATGAAGGCCTGTTGTGGGTTCGTCAAAGATGAATAGAATCTTTTCTTCCGAAACTCCCTGGCCAATAAAGGAGGCCAACTTTATTCGTTGCGCTTCTCCTCCCGACAGGGTGGTAGATGACTGCCCCATAGTCACATAGCCCAGTCCCACATCGGCTAAGGGTTGAAGTTTTTTAACCAATTTACTTTTACCGTGTGTTTGGAACAAATCAATTGCATCGGCTATGGTCATGGCAAGGAGTTCATCGATGGATACTCCTTCAAATTTGACTTCTAAAATTTCCTTTTTAAAGCGCTTGCCCTGACAACTTTCGCAGGGCAGAACCACGTCGGCCATAAACTGCATCTCAATGGTAACAACGCCTTCTCCTTTACACTGATCGCAGCGCCCCCCATCCACATTAAAAGAGAAATGTTTGGGCTTGAAATTTCTGGATTTCGAAAGCGATTGTTGGGAATACAAGGTCCGAATATCGTCGTAGGCCTTGATGTAGGTGACCGGGTTGGAACGCGAAGACCGACCAATAGGGTTTTGATCGACATATTCGACGCTTTTGAGTTTTTTTAGATCCCCTTTAATTTCGGAGTGCTCCCCGGGTTTGTGAGAAAAAATATCAAAATGCCTTAAAAGCGCGGGATATAGGATTTTTTTAACCAGTGTGGTTTTACCGCTTCCGGAAACGCCCGTGATGGCGGTTAGTATGCCCAATGGGATTTGAACATCAATATTTTTCAGGTTGTTTTCCCGAGCCCCCAAAATTTCTAAAAATCCAGAGGGTTTGCGACGTTTGGCCGGAATTTCTATTTTTTTGACTCCTGTGAGGTAGGCGGCTGTTAGACTTTCGGTTCCTTGAATTTCTTGCCAATTGCCTTCGCCGACAATTTCTCCTCCCCAGCTTCCCGCTTCAGGTCCCATATCGATGATGCGGTCGGCTACTCGCATAATTTCTTCATCGTGTTCCACTACAATAACGGTATTTCCTAAGTCGCGTAATTGTTGAAGGACTTCGATTAGGCGGTCGTTATCGCGGGCGTGTAAACCAATA
>WTJH01000019.1 GCA_011524915.1 Flavobacteriales bacterium
ATTAAAAACCTTGCTTTTGGTGATTTGACGAAAGAGGATCTGATTGAAGTCTACAAGGATGGACGAGTTGCGAGCCATCTTTTGGAGAGGCATCTTACAAAGTGGTTTCCGCAACTTACTCATGTCCCCGGCTGTGCTGATCATGATCACCTTGATAGCACTGGACAACAGTATGATGCGAAAAACTTTACTAAAAGTGGCCTTAATTTTAAGCCAAGTAAGATGCTTGGAGTTGGTAGAACCTTTGACTACGATGTTATGGTTGAGAAGGCGTCTAAGTTGATTTATATTGCCTGTGATATAGTTGATTTTCCCAAAGTGCGTGTCGTTTTTAAGAGCGGCTCCGAGCTTGCCCGTGATTACCCTAATGGCAAAATCTCAAAGACTAAGCGAGAGGTATTGTTTAGCTAATGGCCGAAGTTCGACTAGATCAGTTTTACACTAATGACGATGTAGTACAGGAGTGTCTTGCCTTGGTGAATCTTGATGACTATGATGTTATCATTGAGCCTAGCGCTGGTAGCGGTGCTTTCTATACTTACCTCCCTGCTGAGAAACGAGTAGGGGTGGATCTTGAACCGGCTTACAAGGGAGTGATCGAGCAAGATTATTTTAAGTTTGTAGAGGTCGCCGCGGCCTGCAAGATGTTCCCCGTTGAAGGAAAAACCTATTTGGTAGTGGGCAATCCCCCATTTGGCAAAAACAGTTCATTGGCTCGAAAGTTCTTTAATGCTTCGGCACTCTTTGCAGATACAATCGCCTTTGTTCTTCCGCGGACATTCCGGAAGCCTTCCACTCTTAATCAGTTGAATAAGTATTTTCACCTATCCAAAGAGATTATGTTAGGAAAAGATGCATTTCATCTTCCCAATGGAAAGACTCACGATGTTCCTTGCGTCTTTCAAGTGTGGGAAAGATATAGTCGCCCGCGAGCAAAGATTGCGACCGTTACGGACTGCAAGGACTTTAAATTTATCGAGCCCGAGAAGAATGGTGTACACTCCTATACCCTAGAGATTAAAAATAAGAGCACGGGATCAAAGATTACGAAAGAGGGAATCACTCCCGAGGACTACGAGAGATACCAAAACTTTCGTTCTGTTGAAGTTACAGTCACTAAGACGATAAAGATTCCCAGCGCTGCGGATATAGCTAAGCAAAAGAAGCAGGCGAATGTTTGTGTCCGTCGCGTTGGAGTCGCAGCCGGTCGGTTGTATGATGATTACCAGACCAAGAAGCGCGACTGGAAAAGCCACTATTATCTCAAGACTAAGAACCAAGATGTTACAGACGTCCTTTCTAAGATTGTTTGGGACGACGCTAGTGGTAAATATGACACAGCTGGTAATCCCAGCATCTCTAAGAATGATTTAATTAGAAACTATAATAAGACCAAAGAAAGTCTACGAAAGGAAGAGAAATGATAGCTGATATTGTAGTGGGATTGTCTTTTGGTGATGAGGGCAAAGGAAAAGTAACACATCATCTTTTGAAGAATGGAGACTACACTCATTGCATTCGCTTTAATGGCGGCTGCAACGCTGGCCATACCATTTACCACGAAGGCGTTAAGTTTGTAACGCATCATATCCCAGCGGGAGTGTTCTTCGGTGTGCGATCCATTATTGGTAACGGGTGCGTTGTAAATATCGACCAGTTCAATCGAGAGATTCAAATGCTTCGTGAGGGTGGAATCAATACAGATGGTTTAGTCTTTATTGCAAGCAACGCTCACATTATCACCGATGCTCATTTAGAAGAGGATGGCAAGGATACAACCATCGGAACCACGAAGCGAGGCAATGGTCCAGCTTATCGCGACAAGTATGATCGCAGAGGAACATTAGCTTTTGAGGTGCTTCAAGATACTCCTTATCTTATTGATATGTATCGGGAACTCCACGAGACAGATGAGGAAGTTGTAATCCTCTGTGAGGGCGCGCAAGGCTTTGGATTGGACATTGACTGGGGAGACTACCCTTACGTTACTTCAAGCCACTGCACGACCGCAGGGGCGCTTCTAAACGGCATCCCGCCGCAGGCTGTCCGGAAGGTTTATGGTATCACGAAGGCTTACGACACTTACGTGGGAGCAAAAGACTTTCACGGCGAAGGAAGAGTTTTCGATTTGCTGCAGAGTCTAGGAAACGAATTTGGTGCGACCACTGGCCGTCCTCGTCAATGCAACTGGCTTAATGTTCGGGATCTAAAGAAGGCAGTTGATATCAATGGTGTTACAGATGTGATTATCAACAAGGTAGACATTCTTCGAGAAGTTGGAGAATGGAACTTGCGCTCTTCTAATAACAATGCTATTA
>WTJH01000062.1 GCA_011524915.1 Flavobacteriales bacterium
CTCTGCTTGTTACGATGAATCTACAAAACATAGCACAAATGTCTTGTAATCCTGCAATGGGCGGAATAGCTAAAGGACAAATTGTTTGTGAGATAGATGCCATGGGTGGCTATAGTGGTATTGTGTCTGATAAGTCGGCCATACAATTCAAGATGCTTAACCGCTCTAAAGGACCTGCCATGTGGAGTCCAAGAGTGCAAAGCGACCGTATGCTGTTTGCACAAACCTGGCGTGAAATGTTAGAGCAAACAGAGAACCTTGATTTCTATCAAGAGATGGTGACCGATTTACTTTTTGAAGGGGATCAAATCAATGGAGTCGTCACAAGTACTGGGATTAAAGTTTATGCTAAAACTGTTGTGCTCACCAATGGAACTTTTCTCAATGGGTTAATCCATATAGGCGAACAGAACTTTGGTGGAGGTAGAGCAGGAGAGAGTGCTGCCGTTGGATTAACTGTTGCTTTACAAAACAGAGGATTCGAATCAGGAAGGATGAAAACAGGAACCCCTCCCAGAGTAGATGGCCGTTCCTTAGATTTTTCCAAAATGGAAGAACAACCTGGAGATGTACAACCTGATAAATTTTCTTATTCTTCTCAAACCGTCCCTTTAACACAACAACGTTCTTGTCATATTACGCATACCAGTGAAGAAGTTCACGATACTTTGCGTTCTGGTTTTGATCGTTCTCCCATGTTTAACGGAGCGATAAAAAGTACTGGGCCGCGCTATTGCCCATCCATTGAAGACAAGATCAATCGTTTTGCGGATAAAAAAAGACACCAAATCTTTGTCGAACCCGAAGGCTGGAACACCATTGAATATTACATCAACGGTTTTTCCACCTCTTTGCCACAAGATGTACAATTCGATGCATTACGTAAAGTACGAGGTTTTGAAAACGTCAAGTTTTTCCGTCCAGGTTATGCTATAGAGTACGATTATTTTCCCCCAGTACAACTCACCCATAGTTTGCAAACGAAGCTGATTAAAGGCCTATTCTTCGCAGGTCAAATTAATGGAACAACCGGCTACGAAGAAGCGGCCGCACAGGGAATGATGGCTGGAATTAATGCACACTTATACCACAAAGGAGAAACACCTTTTATCCTTCAACGCAATGAAGCTTACATTGGTGTCTTGATTGATGATCTCATTACTAAAGGAACTGAGGAACCCTATCGCATGTTTACAAGTCGCGCGGAATACCGTACGCTTTTACGTCAAGACAACGCCGACTTACGCCTAACAAAGCGTTCTTTTGATCTCGGTTTAGCCAAAGAGGATCGTTTACTAGCTGTCGAAAAGAAAATAACAGATACGGCTACATTACTTAACTTTTATCAAAGCACGAGCATCACTCCAGCAGAGGCAAACCCTTTTTTGGAAGCCAAAAATTCTGCTACCATCAAACAGTCCGACAAGATGGTTAAGATATACTCGCGTCCTAACATTGGCCAAGAGGAGATGCTGCAAGTGGACAAGGTTTCTTCTTATGTAGCAGAGCACAATTTCTCTCAAGCGGTACAAGAGCAGGTGGAAATACAAATAAAATATGCCGGCTATATTGAAAAAGAAAAGCAGAATGCCGACAAACTCAATCGCCTTGAAGCGGTAAAGATTCCTGATAATTTTGACTATCATTGCCTAGCCTCACTCTCGCATGAAGCAAAGGAAAAACTAAGTCATATTCGTCCGAAGACCATCTCCCAGGCCTCCAGAATCAGTGGGATTAACCCAAGCGACATCTCTGTCCTTTTAGTGAAATTGGGTCGTTAATGTTTCACGTGGAACAAAAAACCCGATTGGCTGTTGCCAAAGATCATTTGGTAAGCGGGGAAGTGTTTGAAATACTTCTTGACGAAGAGCGTCAAATTGCATTTACCCAGCCTGTGCCTGCCGAAGATGCGCTCCCAGCATACTATCAGTCGGAAGAGTATATTTCCCACGGGAATAAGCAGACAACCTTTTTAGATTGGGTGTACCGGAATGTCCAAGGCTGGATGTTCGCTAAAAAAGAAAGCTGGATTTATTCGTACAGTAGCCAAAAAACCTACCTGGATTTCGGTTGTGGCACTGGAGATTTCGTCGAATATCTGAATCAAAAAGGCTGGTCGAGTTATGGAGTTGAACCCAGTGAAACTGCTCGTAATTTCATTCCCAAACGAAAGCAGTTATACGCTTCAGAAAAAGAACTGCCGCAAAAGGTCTTTGATATCATCGGACTTTGGCATGTGTTAGAACACTTACCCGATCCAAAGCAACGACTAAAAGAACTGGAATTGTATTTGAAAGAAGATGGGGTGTTTGTTT
>WTJH01000146.1 GCA_011524915.1 Flavobacteriales bacterium
TGCCAGCGTCGTCCGTTGCAGTCCAAGTTCTCGTGATTGTGCGCGTTCCTGCGCAAGAACCCATTTCCGTGTTGGACACCATGGTCAACTCCACCTCACCACAGTTGTCCGATGTGACTGCATCATCAAAGACCAATTCGTCCGTGCACTCCGCAGTGTAATCCGCAGGAATGGTCAATTGAGGGGCGGTGGTGTCTTGTACTGTGATGGTTTGGGTCACGCTGTTGCTGTTTCCAGCATCATCGGTTGCGGTCCATGTTCTTGTGACCACATAGTTTCCGGCACCTGTACCTTGGGTGGTTTCTTCCATGTAGGTCATCTCTACACCATCGCAGTTGTCCGCGGCTGTCGCTTCGTCGAGAATCATCTCGTCCGAACATTCCATGGTGTAATCGATTGGGACAAACGTGAACTCAGGAGCAGTGGTGTCCTGGACGGTAATCGTTTGGACGGCAGATGAACTGTTTCCGGCATCATCGGTCGCCGTAAACGTGCGGATGATGACGTAATTGCCAGTTCCCTCCCCTTGGACGATATCAGATTGAACGTCAATGACAGCCCCATCGCAATTGTCAATGGCCGTTGCATCGTCCAAAACAATCTCGCCCGAGCATTCAACGGTGTAGTCCGCTGGGACACTCGTGAATTCCGGAGCTGTTGTGTCTTGCACAGTGATGGTTTGCGTCGCAGTGCTTTCATTGCCGCAATCATCCGAAGCTGTGAACGTCCGAGTAATCACATAATTCCCAGCTGCATCGCCAGGTGTTGTTACACTCTCCACAGAAATGGTCACCGCACCGCAATTGTCCGTGGCCGTGGCGTCATCCATTGGGATGTCGTCTGAGCATTCCACAGTGTAATCTGAAGGAACACTTGTGAACACCGGTGAATCATTGTCCTCAACCTGAATCGAATACGTGTATTGAGCGCTTCCACCTGCGCAATTGGTGATTTCGACAGTGCGTGAAATCAAGTAATTGCCAGCACATGCTCCAGCTTCAATGTCATCGCTGACCAACGTGACCTCGAGTTCGCCTTCGCACCCCAGTGCATCAGCAGTTGTCGATGCGTAACTCACCTCAAATTCATCTGCACTTGGCAACCCTGGAACGTCATCACAAGAAGCCACAGCGTCAGCTGGCCCAACATCAATCGTTGGACAAGCAAACGCGCCCACTGGAGGTTGTGCAAATGTCAAGTCTGGGCGCACGTCATTCACTTGGTCTCCCTGAGGGAAAACCTGAACACGGAACGACCCTGAAATCTCTCCATCTGTTGTCAATTGAGCAACCAGGACGCGGTGATCATCGCCGCTCAATCCATTGGATCCTCCTGGAGGAATCAGGAACCATCCACTTCCGAGGTTGTCGTCAATTGTAATGCTGTTGCCCGCCTCAAACGAATCAATCCAATCACCTGGGATGAGCTGAGGCTCTCCGCCGGGCAAATCTGCACTCGAGGTTGCGCCAATGGTGATCCATGAATCGTAGGCTGCATCTGGTGCAACAACCATCATCGCCGGCGAAACGTTGGTTGCCAAACAGCCGCCAAATACGTTCTGATAGAACGACGTGGTCGTATGAATTTCGAGAGGGAATTCATCGCTTCCCGTCACCGCAGTCAGAACGTCATTCGCATTCGGAGTGGTGACATAGACACGGTAGGTACGAAGTCCTGCCAATTCGCCAGATGTATGCGTTTGGACCAAATCGATGTCGACACCATATTCTGATTCTGAAGAAGTAGACGTGGTGTACCCGCAGCAGTAGTCGCAAGATCCATCGTCAACTTGAGCGGCATCGTTGTAGTTGCAAGCAGCTGCATCCGTACAGCCCGCTTCTTCAATGTCACAAACGCCATTCTCATTAACGTCATAACACACGCCATCACAGTCGTATCCCGGATCTGGGTAGTTGCATGACCCATCGTCGTACGCCGCACCTTCGTCGTAGTTGCATGCTGAATCATCCATGCAACCACAAGCATTGGCGCCGCAAGAACAGTAATCGCAGTCGCCAGAGGATGTGTTGGCATTCTCATCGTAGTTGCACGCAGCCGCGTCCAAACAGCCCTCCACAATGATGGTGACGTTGAACCATTGATCGTAACTCACCGAATTGCCACAATCGTCCGAGAGCGTATACGTACGAACAACCAACAATTCAGAAGGTCCAACTTCGGTGGACACGTCAGCTGATACCCACGTCGCACCAGCATCGCAGTTGTCGGCGATGGTCAAAGCAGGTTCTGGAATGCTCTCTCCTATCAATTCATTCACTTGGACCGCACACGCTTCCCCAACACAAGGTCC
>WTJH01000161.1 GCA_011524915.1 Flavobacteriales bacterium
ATACAGGGTTATGTTATTAAATATTGAATCTGCAAAAAGAAAAACATCCTGCAGCACCACTGCGACAGATTTCCGCAAGGAAGAAAGCTCATAGTCCCGTATAGAAACTCCGTCTACTTGGATATCACCAGCGTCGAATTCATAAAATCGAGAGATGAGATTGACAATGGTCGATTTTCCGGCCCCTGTAGCCCCCACGATCGCTACCGTTTGTCCTGCAGGGATCTCTAACGAAAGTTCTTCTAAAACGGGTTCTCCAGGGATATAAGAAAAGGCAACCTGATTTAATCGTACATGACCTTCCAACTGATCTGCTGGAACCTTCCCTTTATTTTCGATGGCTGCGTCTGTTTCTAAAATTCCAAAAATCCGTTCGGCAGCTACCATTCCCATTTGTAGGGTATTGAACTTATCAGCAATATGACGCAAGGGACGGAAAAGCATTTGAGACAATTGGATAAACAGGAATATGGTTCCTAAAGAAACCGATCCACCCGCAATAACATTCAGTCCGCCATACCAAACCAAAAGTCCTGTCGTTACCGATGAAGCGAGTTCCGCTACAGGAAAAAATATAGAGTTGAACCAAACCGTTTTAAGCCAAGCCTTTTTATGCTTTTCGTTGATGGCAATAAAATTCTGCTGTTCGATACGTTCGCGATGAAACAGTTGTACCACCTTGATCCCACTAATCCGCTCTTGAACAAATGAATTGAGATTCGCCACTTGTTTTCGAACATCCTCAAAGGCGGACTTCATAGATTTTTGAAACAATCGAGTTGCATACAGGAGAAAAGGAAGTACAGAAAAGACAATAGCCGCCAAAATCCAATTCATCCAAATCATTACCCCTGCTACAAGTCCCATTTTTAGGAAGTCGGCTATAATCATAAATAGCCCTTGAGAAAATATACTGGCGATGGTTTCAATATCGTTAACCGTCCGGGTCACCAATCGACCCACGGCAGAGCGGTCGAAATAGGCAAGCTTGAAGTTTATGATTTTTTCAAATAAGCTGATTCGCAAATCCTTGATGACTTTTTGCCCCAACCAATTGGCAAAAAATACAAACAAGAACTGAAGCAACACTTCTAAGAGCAAGGTTCCCAACATCAACCCCACAAAGAGCTGCATACCGTTAAAATCCTTTTGACGGATGTAATCATCTACCGTAATCTTCAGTAAATATGGAGTAAGGGTAGAAACAACCGAAAGTAAAATGGCCGTAAACATCACCCCATAATAGGTTGCTTTATAGGGTTTAACGTAAACCATCAGTTTACGGTAAAGTTCTTGATCGAAAATTTTTCCTTTGGTTTTAGCCATGATGTAAATATACAGATTCAGGGTATTCGATATGGGTTAAAAACAAACCTTCCCCGGGAACCGAATAGCCGGCTTTGCTTCTATCCTTACTGGCTACAATAGTCTTCAGGTCTTCTAGTTCAATTTTTCCCATCCCTAACTCCAGCAGTGTCCCGACAATCGCGCGAACCATGTTTCGCAAAAAACGATTGGCCTGAATGGTAAACACCAGCTCATTGGAATGTTCTTCCCATAGGGTCTTATATATGTTGCAGCGGAAGTGGGTTACATCGCTATGGGCTTTAGCAAAACATTCAAAATCTTCAAAAGTTTCTAAAAGTTGAGCTCCGGCCCGCATTTTCTCAAGGTCTAAAGGAGCAGAAAGATGATAAAACAATCCGGGCTTAAAAGGATCTTTTTGAGGGCATATATGATATTGATAGGTTCTTGAGCGAGCATCAAAACGCGCATGGGCATCTGCTCGAACCTGATGCAATTGATGGACAAGGATGGGTACCTTGAGATACCTATTCAATTGATAGACTAGGTTGGCTGCTCTTTCAGTTTCCAAGTCCGCATCGAAATGAGCCATCATCATTCGGGCATGAACTCCCGTATCTGTTCTGCCAGCGCCCACTAGAGCAATGGGCTCTCGAAGTAGGGTCGACAGGGCTTCCTCAAGGGCCTCTTGAACGCTATAGGCATTGGGCTGAATTTGCCAACCGTGAAAAGCTCCGCCATTGTATGAAAACTCAAGAAAGTATCGCAATTTGTTTTGTATTGATGTACAAAGATATTTGATTTGTAGTCAAATCTTAAAGCATGTCAAAAGAAGTCACTCGAATCATCTTACTCTCGGATACCCACGGATTTCTGGACGATTCGCTGCTTCAAAAATTAGCTTGGGCCGATGAAGTATGGCATGCTGGAGATATTGGAGGACTGGAAGTAAGCGATCGGATAGAAAAAATCAAACCCCTACGAGCTGTTTATGGGAACATCGATGATGCACAGCTGCGAATGCAACACCCGCTGAATCAAGTTTTCTATTGTCAGCAGATCAAAGTAGTTATCAGTCATATTGCTGGTTATCCTGGACGTTATAACAAACGAATACAGGAGCTACTCGAAGTAGAAAAACCGCAACTGTTTATTTGCGGGCATTCGCATATCCTTAAAGTGATGAAAGATCCCAAAAGAGGACATTTACACATGAACCCGGGGGCAGCTGGTATATATGGATTTCATCAGATCAGAACCCTGCTAAGATTTGAAATTTGTGGAAAAACGATCCAAAATTTAGAGGTCATGGAACTGGGTAAACGCGGACAATTATCGTAGTCTATTGGCGTTTCTTAAAAGCTGTTGATCTCTTTTGATCAAACGAAGTGCTACAAGCATACTCAGGAATTGAGCAGCACTCAAGACGAATTCCAATGATATTTTGTTGGGAAAATTACCAAGCCAGAGGAAGTATCCGGGGATGGACACAAGAGAAACAAGAAACAAAATTCTCAAAAGCAGCCCTTGTATATGCATCCGTTTATAGACGATGAGTACGGCCAGCCCCCCGAGGGCTTGCCCCAAAAACAGGGAGAACCAAAAAGCCTGATCAGCCCAATAAGCCCCTAAAAAACCTAGGGTGAGGATCAGCAAAATAAAAACAGATTGCAAACGAAAAATCATAAGTCTGGTTTTGGGATGTAAAACTACAGTAATTGCGATTAGCATTTAAAATTAATTTGTATCATTGTACAACTTCTTAGGACGACCCCTATAATCTCACAACCTTAATTTCAAAAAAATAAGCATTTCATGTTCGAAATTGCAGACCTTAAAAGCAAAAAGCTTCCTGAACTTCAAGAAATCGCCAAACAAATTGGTGTCAAACGAGTTACAGGATTAAAAAAAATGGACCTGATCTATCAAATTATCGATCAGGCTGCAAGTCAACCCTCAGCGGTTTCAAACGCCCCAAAAACAGAAGCGGAAACGGCTCCAAAAGCCGAACAAAATCCGTCTACTGCTAAAGCTGGAGCGTCTAAGAAAAAACGCAATCGCGTTGGGGACTCCCCAGCTCAAGAATCCAAAGAATCAGAGGCAGCTCCCCAGAAAGCAGAAAAAGGCAAAAAACCCCATACAGAACACTCGGGAAAAGAAGGTGGAAATCCACGGAAGCACGAGAATCAACAGCAAGGGCATAAAAAACACAAGAACAAAAAACAATTCAATAAAAATCAAGAGGTCAATCACAACCGAGACAACCGCAACCGTTATCGGGAACCTGATTTTGAATTTGAAGGCATCATACAAACAGAAGGAGTATTAGAAATTATGCCCGAAGGCTACGGTTTTCTTCGTTCTTCGGACTACAACTACCTATCCTCCCCAGATGATGTTTATGTTTCACAGTCGCAAATACGCTTGTTTGGCCTGAAAACAGGGGATACTGTCCTGGGGACCGTTCGTCCTCCAAAAGAAGGAGAAAAGTACTTTCCACTGATCAAAGTGGACCGTATGAATGGTCTTGAACCCAAAGTGGTTCGTGACCGTGTTTCTTTTGAACACTTAACCCCCCTTTTCCCTCAGGAAAAATTTAAATTGGCGGAAAACCAAAGCACGATCTCCACACGAATTATCGACCTCTTCTCCCCTATTGGGAAAGGCCAGCGAGGCATGATTGTTTCCCAACCCAAAACCGGGAAAACCATGCTTTTGAAAGACATCGCTAATGCAATTGCTGCCAACCACCCAGAAGTTTATCAGTTGATTTTACTGATCGATGAGCGTCCTGAGGAAGTGACAGATATGCAACGCAATGTAGCTGGTGAAGTGGTAGCTTCTACTTTCGATGAGCCGGCAGACAGACATGTAAAGGTGGCCAATATCGTCTTAGAAAAAGCTAAACGCTTGGTAGAATGTGGTCATGATGTGGTTATTCTTTTGGATTCTATCACTCGATTGGCACGTGCCTACAATACCGTTCAACCCGCTTCAGGTAAGATTTTAAGTGGAGGTGTGGATGCCAATGCCTTACACAAACCCAAGCGCTTCTTCGGTGCTGCCCGTAATATTGAAGGGGGCGGATCCCTTTCCATCATTGCTACAGCCCTGACCGAAACCGGTTCCAAGATGGACGAAGTGATTTTTGAAGAATTTAAAGGAACGGGGAATATGGAATTACAATTGGACAGAAGAATTGCCAATCGCCGTATTTTCCCTGCAATCGACCTGATTTCGTCCAGTACCCGAAGAGATGATCTTTTATTGGATGAAAACACCATTCAACGCATGTGGATCATGCGGAAATACTTGGCGGATATGAATCCTGTAGAAGCGATGGAGTTTATCAACGATCGATTCAAACAAACCCGCAACAACGAAGAGTTTTTGATTTCGATGAATTCTTAATCGAATATCGAAAGAGTCCTCCAAAAAAAAAGCTTCCCGAGGGAAGCTTTTTTTATGGGGTCATCTAAGATTATAAAGCGCTTACGTGCTTAGCTAACTTAGACTTTAGGTTGGCTGCCTTGTTGGCGTGGATGATGTTGCGCTTAGCGAGTTTATCAACCAAGGAAACAACTTGTGGGAAAAGTGTTTCAGCTTCCTTCTTGTCAGTCAACCCTCGAAGTTTGCGGATCGCATTTCGAGTTGTTTTGTGTTGGAAACGGTTGCGAAGACGTTTACGGTCGTTCGAACGGATTCTTTTTAATGCAGATTTATGATTTGCCATGCTCTATTTTATATAGTAGCCCGTAGGGGAATCGAACCCCTCTTTCCAGGATGAAAACCTGGCGTCCTAACCGATAGACGAACGGGCCTTATTTTTGCGTTGGCAAATGTAATCCGAAAAAAATAAATATCCAACCAAAAATGTCAATGAGATGTAAATTTTTAATCCCTAGTAAGCTTTAGCGAAAAGTACGCGACCACTAGAGGGCTTTCCGCTAAACACACAAGCTCCTGCTTCTTCCCTCTGGTTCAAGGGGATACAACGAATGGTAGCCTTGGTTTGCTCTTTGATTTTTTGTTCCGTCTCTTCAGAACCATCCCAATGGGCAGAAATAAATCCACCTTTATTTTTTAAAACTTCCTTGAATTCATCGAACGAATCCACTTCTGTAATATGCTCTTCACGGAAATTTTTTGCTTTTTGATACAACTCCTGCTGAATTTCGTCCAAAAGCTTGGGCAAAAGATCTTCTAAAGCGTTGATTTCAACAAATTGTTTGGTTTTGGTATCCCGTCTGGCCAGCTCCACCTGATTTTTTTCCATGTCCTTGGGACCTATAGCCAAACGAATGGGTACTCCTTTAAGCTCATATTCATTGAACTTAAATCCAGGTTTAAAATTATCGCGATCATCAAACTTTACTCGAAGTCCCAGTTGTAGGAGTTGAGCTTTGATCTTCTCGGCATAGGCACACACAGCTGCGTACTGCTCTTCGCCCTTGTAGATGGGGACAATGACCACTTGTATGGGAGCTAGATTGGGCGGTAACACCAATCCCTGATCATCGGAATGTGTCATGATTAAGGCTCCCATCAATCGAGTAGAAACACCCCATGAGGTTGCCCATACATATTCTAAGCCCCCTTCTTTGGTTGCGTATTTAACATCAAAGGCTTTTGCAAAGTTTTGTCCAAGAAAGTGAGAAGTTCCCGCTTGAAGGGCTTTCCCATCTTGCATAAGTGCTTCAATACAAAAGGTCTCCTCTGCCCCAGCAAATCGTTCAGAAGCCGATTTAAGCCCTTGAATGACTGGGATGGCCATAAAATTCTCTACAAAATCGGCATATACCTGATTCATTTGTTTGGCTTCTGCCAAGGCTTCTTTTCGGGTTTCGTGGGCCGTATGTCCTTCTTGCCACAAAAATTCGGCCGTGCGAAGAAACAATCGGGTACGCATCTCCCAGCGTACCACATTGGCCCACTGGTTGAGCAGTATCGGAAGGTCTCTATAGGACTGGATCCAATTTTTATAGGTATTCCAGATGATGGCTTCACTGGTGGGCCGAACCACCAACTCCTCCTCCAAACGAGCTTTGGGGTCCACCTGTAATTTTCCAGGCTGATCGGGGTCATTGGTGAGTCTATAGTGTGTCACAACGGCACATTCTTTAGCAAAACCTTCCGCATTTTTTTCTTCAGCCTCAAAAAGACTTTTCGGAACAAAAAGGGGGAAGTATGCATTCTGATGTCCTGTTTCTTTAAACATTTGATCCAATTCGGCTTGCATTTTTTCCCAAATAGCATAACCGTAGGGCTTGATGACCATACATCCACGAACGGCAGAAGTTTCTGCTAAATCGGCAGATACCACCAGTTCGTTATACCATTTGGAGTAGTCTTGAGCGCGGGGAGTGAGTTTTTTCGCCATGAAAAATATTTTGGCATAACTTTTGCCATTAATTAAGTGATACAAAACTAAATGTTTCCGTTGAACTACTAAAGAGATTCCAAATGAAGAAAAAGCATTTTTTAGCGCCCCTGTTAGTTGCTGGGATATTGACGATTGTTGGTTGTGGTTCTTTTCAAGGAATCAGCTACTACTCTGCCGACGGAATTTACAACCCGGAAGGGAATTATGTTGCCCCTACGACAGAGGTGGTCATACAAGACAACAACACTCAGTATTATAAAAATTACTTTAGAGATGCTGGACGCGAGTTTTCGGACTATAGCGGTCAATCGACAGAGACCTTTACGGATGTCGACAACTATGTAACCGATACTCAAAATCCACAAAGAAGTCAACAAATGTGGGGATCCAACCCCTCCAAAACAAACGTATATATCTTCAATAACCCCAATGCGTGGGCTTTTAGTGCCTATCGTCCGTTTGGATTTGTAGATCCATGGTTGTGGAACGATTTTTACTATGGTCCTGGAGCTCTCAACTACCGTTTTGGGGGCTGGGGCAATCGTTTTTCCTATTGGAACAGGGGCTTTTATGACCCCTTTTACAGCCCTTGGGATCCGATCAACCGATGGGGTTGGGGCTGGGGTTCTCACCCACACCGCTATTGGGACCGATACAATCGGTATTATGGCTTTTATGGAGTGCCGAACTATGATTACAGACAGGATCGGAATCAAAGACGCTCCTACAGTCGTGTCAACAGCAACCGTGGAGAACGAACCCAAACCAATACCCGAAGATCCTCTGCAGCTCTTGGTTCTCTCGGCGGGGATCCTGTAGAAGTTCCCCGATTGACCAGGCGTTCCAATACCAGCCGTGTGGGGACCTATTATGGTCGTGTTCGAGGCGGGACTAATTCTAGTGGAAATTCCGAAGGGGTAATCAAAAGCCGTGCGGCCGCCAACCAAAGTGTAAGCCCAAAACAAACAGTACGGCAACGCTCCTATAACAGTGGACTTTCGCGTGCCCAACAGCAATATTTGAATCGTAAAATTCAATCGGATATCGATCGTTCGAGTAATGGACGCAGCCGAAGACCCTCGGCTCCTTCCACATCGAATCAGTCGAGTTCCAGACGTTCGTATAACAATTCTAATTTCTCCTCCAGTAATAGTTCCTCTGGCCGATCGCGCTCCACCTACAGCAGTGGTAGTTCCAGCAGCCGAAGGAGTTCTGGCAGTCCTTCCAGAGGCAGCAGTACGGCTGGTCGGTCCCGAAGTGGCGGAAGATAGAATTGATTGTACATCTAATCCCTAAACATTCTATGAAAAAGAAAATAGCACTATTCCTATGCCTTGTTTTAAGTACAGCCACCTATTCCTATGGACAATCGCTCAATGATATAATCCGCTATAACAGCGAAAGTCCCCAAGGAGATGCGCGCTTTATGGCCATGGGAGGAGCCTTTGGAGCTTTGGGTGGAAACTTGTCTGGGATGAGCCAAAACCCTGCTGGAAGTTCGGTTTTTTTGTATACAGAATTTGGAGTTACGGCCCAACTCACCAATCAAAACATCCAAACTTCCTATTTTTCGAATACTCAAGATTCAAGTACCGATCGCTTTCAAATACCTCAATTCGGTGGTGTATTTGTAATGGAAAATACTGCCTCTGATTGGAGTAAAGTCGCCTTTGGTTTTAATATTCAACGCGTTCAGGATTTTAATCAAACATTTCGGGCCATTGGCACCAACCCCAACACCGGTCTAGATCAATATTTTTTAAGCTATGCGTCTGGCAATCGTTTGAGTGAGCTCGAACTCCGTAACGGAGAAAATATTGGAGAGGCCTATGCCGATATAGGAGAAGTATACGGTTTTGGAACACAACAAGCTTTTTTGGGTTATCAAGGGTATATGATCAATCCCGTATCCTATACAGATAACAATGAAAGCTATGTCTCCAATGCCCAATACAACAGCCTCAACCACGATTATCTAGTCAGCCGATCGGGTTTTCACCGGAAGTACACCTTTAACTTTAGTGCAGCCTATAAAAATCGTTTTCATCTGGGGCTAAACATCAACAGCCATCAGGTGGATTTTGAAGAGCGAAACGATTTGGAAGAAAGGGGCTACACTTCCGATTCTGGAGTCGAGTTTGCCAAATTCACCAACGATCTCAGTAGTCTAGGGAGAGGAATCTCTTTTGAATTGGGGGCCATCGCCTTGTACAAGGATCTGAGGATTGGATGGAGCTATCAGAGTCCTACTTGGTTTACTTTTGTCGATGAAGAACAACAACGTTTGGAAGTAGACTACTATTTGAATAATGATGATACTTTATACACCGAAATTGTTGAGCCCAGAGTTATCAACGGCTATCCCCAGTACAACTTACGACTTCCTTCTCGAATGACTCTTAGTTTGGCCTATATCATCAAAGGGCGGGGGCTTATTTCTGCAGATTTTGGCACTCAAAATCCACAAAACACGCGCTACAACGATGAAAATTTTCCAAATTTAGGAAGCTTAAACGACCGCATCAAAAATGATTTTGTTCGGGGGAATTTTTTGCGCTTGGGAAGTGAAATCCGCCTCAACGAGCAAATAAGCTTAAGAGCGGGATATCGCAGCTCTAGTGCTATTCAAAGAAGTGTTCGCCAACAAAATCAGAGTTACAGTCTCGGGTTTGGATACGATATGGGAGACAGTGCTGTAAATGTTGCGCTTGTCAAACGCGAAAGACACACCCAACAGGGACTTTATTCAAGCGGACTAACGGATCCTATTCAACTACAAACAGCTCCGCTCCAAGTCTTAGCCTCCTATGTTTTCCGGCTCTAATCTGAGGGATATTTAGCCTTTAGTGATCCTTAAACAAAACTTGGAAAAAGATTATCTTTGCACTTTCTTGAAGTTATGAAATTAGAAAAAGTAAATCCTACTGAGGATTCGGATGGGCTGGACCACGATCATCACAGCAGTGCTGCAGACACGCCCCTTCGGGCAGATGCCTTTGAACTGAGCCCAGATGAAAAAATTGAAGCCATCCAAACAAAAATGGCAGATATCCTGCATATCCTTGGGATGGACCTCACCGACGACAGCCTTAAAGGGACTCCCAAACGAGTTGCTAAAATGTTTGTTAACGATATTTTCGGTGGCCTACACCCCGATCGTAAGCCCAGTGCTTCTACCTTCGAAAACAAATACAAGTACGGGGAAATGCTGGTGGAAAAAAATATCACCCTCTACTCCACTTGCGAACATCACTTACTTCCCATTGTCGGGAAAGCCCATGTGGCATATATTTCTAATGGAACCGTTGTTGGGCTTTCCAAAATGAACCGTATAGTAGACTACTTTGCTAAACGACCTCAAGTACAAGAACGCCTAACGCTACAAATTGTCCATGAACTCCAAAAAGTATTAAATACCCCTGATGTCGCTTGTGTTATTGACGCCAAACATTTGTGTGTAAATTCTCGAGGGATTCGAGATGTGGCCAGTAGTACTGTTACAGCAGAATATGGAGGCGTTTTTAAGCAAGAAATTCACAAAAGAGCCTTTTTGGACTACCTAAAAATTGATACCGAATTTTAATGAAAGGTTCCCTTCACGTATATAACTCTCTGAGCGGCTCCAAAGAAGAGTTCCAAAGTCTGACAGCCGGACATGTAGGGATGTATGTCTGTGGCCCAACGGTCTATAGCAATGTGCACTTGGGCAATTGCCGAACCTTTATCTCTTTTGATCTCATTTATCGATACCTGAAGTTTTTGGGTTATAAAGTCCGTTATGTCCGAAACATAACTGATGCAGGCCACTTGGAAAACGACGAGGATGCTGGAGAGGATCGGATTGCAAAAAAGGCTCGTTTGGAAGAAATCGAACCTATGGAAGTTGTCCAACGGTATACAGTAGATTTTCATCAGACCTTAGCCAAATTCAACACCTATCCCCCCAGTATAGAACCTACAGCGACGGGACATATCGTAGAACAAATCGAATTGGTCAAGGCCATCTTAGAAGAAGGATTGGCCTACGAAAAAAATGGTTCGGTCTATTTTGACGTCATCAAATTTAACGAGCGTGAACGCTATGGAAAGCTCAGCGGCCGAAAGATCGAAGACCTGATCCACAATACGCGAACCTTAGACGGACAATCCGATAAAAGAAATCCGCAAGATTTTGCCTTGTGGAAAAAAGCTGAGCCGCAGCACATCATGCGATGGCCCTCTCCTTGGGGCGATGGCTTTCCGGGCTGGCACCTGGAGTGTACGGCCATGAGCACTAAATATTTAGGAGAGCAGTTCGATATTCACGGTGGTGGAATGGATTTAAAGTTTCCCCATCACGAATGTGAAATCGCTCAGGCAGAAGCCGTCAACAAAAAAGCGCCTGTCCGTTATTGGCTCCATGCCAATATGCTGACGCTCAACGGCAAAAAAATGGCTAAGTCTACAGGAAACAATATACTTCCTGATGAACTTTTTAGTGGTAAAAACACCTTGTTTTCGAAAGCCTTTTCTCCGGCTGTGGTCCGCTTTTTCTTATTGCAGGCGCACTACAGAAGTATCGTAGATATTAGCGAAAACGCTTTAGAAGCCTCGGAAAAAGGCTACCATAGACTTATGGATGCCCTCCGTTTATTGGAGGATTTAGCTCCGAGTACCCCAGCCGAAAATTTTGATCAAGACGCATGGCTGGATTGTTGCTATACTGCCATGAATGACGACTTTAACAGTCCCATTTTAATTGCACAGCTATTCGAAGCTGCAAAACAGATTCAGGCTGCCCATGCAGGACAACAGACGTTGAGCAAAGAGCAGATCAATACGCTTTCCGAAGGGATGCGTGGGTTTATCTTTGATGTCTTAGGACTTTTTGTTGAAGAGCAAGCTTCAGCAGCCCATGAAACTCCAGCCCTCGATACCGCCATGCAGGTACTGATCGATTTAAGAAATGAGGCTCGACAGCAAAAAAACTTTGCATTAGCCGATAAAATTAGGGATCAATTGGCCGCAGGTGGGATTCAAATTCAGGATGGAAAAGAGGGTACAAGCTATCTGCTGAACACCTAAAATATAAATCCAGTGCTTCGTTCTCTACTCATATTTTTGATCCGAGTATATCAAACGATCATCTCCCCCTTGACTCCTCCAAGTTGCAGATTTCAACCGACTTGTTCGAGTTATAGTATCGAAGCCCTACAAACCCATGGCCTTCGAAAAGGCTTACTCTTAAGTATCAAACGGATTTCCAAATGCCATCCCTGGGGAAGTTCTGGTCACGATCCTGTTCCATAGTTCGATTTAATGCGTAATTTTAAACCAAACATTGTTTATGTATTTTCTTAAAGTCAATTGGGCTCCCAGTAAAACCCTCTTCGAAATTGGTGGATTTGGGCTTCATGTTTACAGTTTAATGTTTGTCATTGCCTTTGCTTTGGGCTACCGGATGATGCAAAAGATGTTTAAACAAGAAGGCGTAGACGAAAAATATTTGGACCCTTATTTAGCCTATATGGTACTCTCCACACTGATCGGTGCTCGCCTAGGAGATGTCTTTTTTTATTCTTGGGATTATTACCAAAATCACTTATTGGAAATTTTCTTACCCATCCGTGAGCAAACCGGAGGTGGTTGGGAATTTGTTGGTTTTCGAGGATTGGCCAGCCACGGAGCAGTTATAGGAATCCTAACGGGGATGTATTTATTTCAACGGAAATACACATTTAAGCCGCTTTTATGGATTTTAGATCGCTTAGCGGTAGTTGTTGCCCTAGCAGGATTTTTTATTCGGGTAGGGAACTTTTTTAATTCCGAGATCGTCGGTAAATATACCGGGACTAATTTTGGCGTAATTTTTCAAAACCGAGGCGAAGTATTGCCCCGCCATCCAGCTCAATTATACGAAGCCATTGGATACTTAATCCTATTTTTCATCTTGAGAAATCTGTATAGGAGCGATAAAAAAGATAAACCTGGATATTTATTGGGCTTATTTTTTGCCGGAATTTTCGGTATTCGTTTTATCGTAGAGTTTGTAAAAGCCTCACAAGGAGGCTTTGAAAAATATCTTCCGGTACTTAGTACGGGTCAGTGGCTCAGTATTCCATTGGTCTGTTTGGGACTTTATTTAGCTTTTAGACCCCTCCCCTCCAAAGCATGAATATCGAACAACTGAAGTTTCCCATAGGTGAATTTATACCACCCCAAGAGGTGGACCTTAAGCTGATCCAAAAATCTTTAACAACACTTGAGGTATTCCCGCAACAATTGGAGCAACTCGTTCAAAATTTTAACCCGCGACATTGGAATACTCCCTACCGAGAAGGGGGCTGGACTGCTGCTCAAGTGGTTCATCATTTAGCCGACAGCCATATGAACAGTTATATCCGCTTTAAGTTAGCTGCTTTGGAAGACTCCCCCACTATCAAAGCCTATGAAGAAAAAGACTGGGCCAAGCAAGTAGATGCTACAGACATAGATGTCAGCAATAGTATAGCCATCCTCAAAGGAGTTCACCCGCGTCTGGTTCGCTTTTTACAACATTTGGATGACGCAGCTTATCGGAGGTCCTATTTCCATCCGGAAATGAACGCCTATGTCCCGATCTATCAAGCCATCCCCATGTATGCTTGGCATAGCAAACACCACTTGGGACATTTGCAATTGATTGTAAAATAATCGCATAAAAAAAGCCGCTTTTCAGCGGCTTTTTTATTTCAGGTATCGCCCGAAGTTAATTTTGGTCGTCTTGCTTCTTTTGGGTGTCATACATGACAGGTGTTGCGATAAATACGGAAGAATACGTACCTACCAAAACTCCGACAATCAACGCAAACATAAATCCGCGGATGGACTCCCCTCCGAAAATAAAGATCGCTAACAATACGAGTAAAGTGGTTAAGGAAGTATTTAAAGTACGACTTAAAGTACTGCTTAAGGCTTTGTTTACTGTAATGTCGAACGCCCATTTTTGGTGATCGTTTGCATATTCACGAATACGGTCGAATACAACTACAGTATCGTTAAGAGAATATCCAATAACCGTTAGGATAGCCGCAATAAAGGCTTGGTTGATTTCCATATTGAAAGGCATCACTTGATAAGTAATGGAGAAGATCCCCAATACAATCAATACGTCGTGGAAAACGGCTGCTACCGCTCCAAGAGAGAATTGCCATTTACGGAAACGTACTAAGATGTATAAAAACACTACTATTAGAGAACCGATAACGGCTAAGAATGAATTGTTTTTAATATCATCTGCAATGGTTGGCCCTACCTTGATAGAAGACATAATCCCTACGGTCTTGTCTTCGGCACCGTTTACAAAACTATCGTATGTAACTCCATCCGGTAAATAGGATTGAAGGCCTTTGAAGAGCATTTCTTGGATCTCCTGATCTACTGCAGTCCCTTCTTCGTTGACTTTGTATTTAGTCGTAATTTTTAATTGGTTGTCCGCTCCAAAGGTCTTTACCTCTGCACTTCCAAAAGCATCGCTTAAGGTTGTTTCTACTTCAGAAGGATTCATACTTTGTTCGAAACGAACCGTATAGGAACGTCCTCCCACAAAATCAACTCCTTGATTGAGACCGATAGTCGCTAGGGATCCTAAACTGATCGCGATCAAAGCCCCAGAAATGATGTAAGCAACTTTGCGCTTTGCTAAAAAAGCAATATCAATAGAGCTAAACCAATTTTTGGTTGCGGCAGATGCAAAACCTACGGTCTTTCCTTTCTGCGCACGCGAGTCAATCATCAAACGCGTGATAAAGATTGCCGTAAACAAAGAGGTTGCGATACCAATCAAAAGGGTCGTAGCAAAACCTTTGATGGGTCCCGTTCCGAAAGTAAAGAGGATTAAGGCGGTTAGTCCCGTTGTGATATTGGCATCTAAGATGGAAGAAAGGGCATTGCTAAATCCATCTGCAATAGCTTTTATCTGGCCTTTTCCTTTATTTAATTCTTCACGTATACGTTCGAAGATCAGTACGTTGGCATCTACAGAAATACCGATGGTCAAAACGATACCGGCGATTCCAGGAAGGGTTAACACCGCTCCGAGCCCTGCCAAAATCCCAAAAATGAGTAGGATGTTTAACAACAAAGCTACATTGGCAAATAGTCCCCCTGTGCTGTAGTAGAACACCATCCATAACAAGACGATGATCAAGGCAATCGCAAAGGAATAAATTCCGCTTTCGATGGCCTCTTTTCCTAAAGATGGTCCCACAATTTCGGATTGGATGATATCTGCAGAGGCAGGTAGTTTTCCTGCGCGTAGGACATTTGCTAAGTCAATCGCTTCGTTTAGCTGGAAGCTTCCAGAAATTTCGGATCGACCTCCAGTGATGGCCCCTTTGGAAACTCCGGGAGCCGAATACACTACATTATCCAATACAATGGCAATGTTGCTGCCTTCTTTAAAGGCTTTTCCGGTCATATTTTCCCAGGTGCGAGCTCCTGTGGCATTCATTTGCATCGAAACGGCCGGATTACCAAGCTGATCGTAGGTTTGTAAGGCATCCACTACCACTCCACCGGAGAGCGGAGGTTGTCCGTCACGGTTGGATCGCAAGGCATATAATTCGAGAGTTTCGGCACCCGTTGCAGGTTTTCCCCATGCAAATTTTACATAGCGGTATTCTTGAGGAAGTAAACGTCGAACGTCTGGTGAGTCTAAATACGACTGAATCAGGTCTTGGTCCTTAATCGCAAATTGTGCGATTATAGGTCCGCCTTGATAGCCATAGCCTAAAATTTTATCTAAAATAGGGTTGGCTTCTTGTGCCAAGCTATCGGGGGTTTCGACATCAGCCAAAAGATCATCAATAGCGCTTGCAGCAGAATCGTCTTCTTCTGTTGTTTCTTCAGAAGCTTCTTGATCCTTGATCAATTCATTGGCTTGGGCTAAGAAAGGAAGGAAGGCTTCCCCTTTAAAGGTTTCCCAAAACTCCAATTGTGCCGTACTCTGAAGAAGGTTCTTTACCCGATCTACATCTTTAGCTCCGGGCAACTCAACCAAAATCCGACCGGAAGTTCCCAAACGTTGAATATTAGGTTGAGTAACTCCAAATTTATCGATACGCTTGCGCAATACTTCAAAAGCAGAAATGATCGACTCATCAATTTTTCGACGGACAATCACCTGTACGGCCTCATTACTCATTTCGTAATTGATCTCATCGCTTAAGGTACGGTTGGCGAAGATATCTGGAGCAGCGAGCTTAGCCCCTCCTGCAGTAGCATCGAATGCTTTAAAGAAAGATTCTACATAAGGTTCGTCTGCACTTTGCTGAAGGATATCAGCATCATCGAGCGCCTTATTAAAATTTGGATTTTTTGAATTTTCTGCCAATCCTTTTAAGATATCCCGAACGGAAATTTGAAGGATCACATTGATTCCTCCTTTAAGGTCCAAACCTTTATTGAGTTCTTTCCCTTTGGCATCGTTATAAGAAGTGAAACCATACAAAGGAATGTTTCCAATAGAATCTAGATAATCTGCTTCGGCTTTGGCGCGAAGTTCAACCACATTGGGAAGATCAGCAGACACTTGCATTTGAGCAAATTGACGTGCTTCGTCTTCTTGACTATTGGCAATAAAAGTGTAGGACAGTTGGTATAAACTAACCAAACCGAACAGGATGGCAAAGATCCGTACTAATGAGCTGTTCTGCATTATTAGGTGTTTTTAGTGCTTTTCAAGCGTGCAAATATAAAATTAAACCCCCGATATCACAATACCGGGGGTTTTTAGAAAAGAATTCTTCTATAGGTGATCGGAAAGAGCAGCATTCATCGTACGAACCGCTTCTGCACTTTTAGCAAATTTAGCTTGTTCTTCTTCGTTCAGCTGAATATCTACAATTTGTTCTACTCCATTTTTTCCAATGATACATGGAACCCCAATACAGATATCCTCCTGTCCGTATTCTCCTTCAAGATATACAGAACAAGGGATCATTCGCTTTTGATCGTTGAGGATACTATCCACCAAATAAGCCACGGAAGCACCCGGTGCATACCAAGCAGAAGTTCCGAGGAGTTTGGTAAGTGTAGCCCCTCCTACCATGGTATCTGCAGCTACTTTTTCTAAAGCTTCGTCCGTCAAAAATTGAGAAACTGGACTTCCGTTATAGCTGGCTAAACGCGTTAAAGGAATCATAGTAGTATCGCCATGCCCTCCAATAACCATTCCTTGGATATCGTTGGCAGGCTTGTCTAAAGCATAAGACAAATAGGTTTTGAATCGGGAACTGTCCAGAGCTCCTCCCATTCCAATAATTTTATTTTTAGGAAGACCTGTGGCCTTAAGGGCTAAATAGGTCATGGTATCCATAGGATTCGAAACCACCACTACGGTAGCATTGGGAGAATGTTTTAAAAGATTTTCAGAAACCTGCTGTACAATCCCCGCATTGATACCGATCAGTTCTTCGCGAGTCATCCCAGGTTTTCTAGGAATCCCGGAAGTAATGACCACCACATCGCTATCCGCAGTTTGGGCGTAATCTCCTGTTACTCCAGTAATTTGTGTATTAAAGCCTAAAGTAGTTGCAGTTTGATAGAGGTCTAAGGCTTTCCCTTCGGCAAGACCTTCTTTAATATCCAGCAAAACAACTTTACTGGCGATTCTCTTTTGAGCGATATACTCAGCGCACGATGCACCAACATTTCCCGCTCCAACAATAGTTACTTTCATTTATGTTTAAATTAATTTAATTCTTGATTTTGGGTGGACTTAAGCGTCGATGTTTGCATAAACCGCATTCTTCTCGATAAATTCTCTTCGAGGTGGAACTTCATCTCCCATCAACATAGAGAAAATCCGATCGGCTTCTCCCCCGTTTTCTATGGTCACTTGTCGAAGCGTTCGGTCCTCCGGATTCATGGTAGTGTCCCAAAGTTGTTCTGCATTCATTTCTCCAAGACCTTTGTATCGTTGAACATTAGAGCCTTGTCCGTATTCTTGAATGAGGCGATCGCGTTGATCGTCGTTCCAAGCATAGGACTTTTTGGCTCCTTTTTTCACCAAATACAAGGGTGGAGTTGCAATATAGACATAGCCCGACTCAATAAGCTCCCGCATATAGCGGAACAAAAAGGTCAGAATCAAAGTTGCAATATGGCTTCCATCCACATCGGCATCACACATGATGACAATTTTATGGTAGCGCAGTTTTTCGAGATTTAGAGCTTTACTATCTTCTTCAGTCCCGATAGTGACCCCTAAAGCGGTATAAATATTTCGGATTTCTTCGTTTTCAAAAACCTTGTGTTGCATGGCTTTTTCGACATTGAGAATCTTCCCTCTCAAGGGCAGGATGGCCTGAAAATTCCGGTCTCTTCCCTGTTTTGCAGTTCCCCCTGCAGAATCTCCCTCTACCAAAAATACTTCACAGCGGGCTGGGTCTTGCTCGGAGCAATCGGATAGTTTTCCGGGAAGTCCTCCCCCACTCATAACCGTTTTTCGCTGCACCATTTCACGTGCTTTACGAGCTGCATGACGGGCTTGCGCTGCTAAAATCACCTTTTGAACAATGGTTTTAGCATCGTTCGGGTTTTCCTCCAAATAGTTTTCAAGCATCTCGGACACCGCCTGAGATACGGCCGAAGTTACTTCCCTATTTCCAAGCTTGGTCTTGGTTTGCCCTTCGAACTGAGGTTCTGCAACCTTTACCGAAACAATAGCCGTAAGCCCTTCTCGGAAGTCATCTCCAGCAATTTCGAACTTCAACTTATCCAATAGGCCCGAATTATCGGCATATTTCTTAAGGGTTGTGGTTAACCCTCTACGGAAACCAGATAAATGTGTTCCTCCTTCGTGGGTATTGATATTGTTGACATAGGAGTGTAGATTTTCCGAAAAAGAGGTGTTATAAATCATGGCAACCTCTACAGGAATACCGTTTTTATCGCCTTCCATGGAAATCACATGACCGATGATGGGCTCTCGAGTTTGGTCCAAAAACCGAATAAATTCGCTCAGCCCCTCTTTGGAATGAAAGGTTTCGGACAAATCTTCTCCTTTGTCGTCTTGGGTTCTTTTATCGGTCAAGACAATCGTAATTCCCTTGTTGAGATAGGCCAACTCGCGCATCCGCTGGGCAAGGGTATCGTAGCTATATTCGAGCGTTTGCTTGAATATTTCAGGATCAGGCTTAAAGGTAACTGTCGTACCATTGCGGTCCGAAGTACCCGTCTCCGCTACTGGTGCTAAAGCCTTTCCTCTTTCGTATTGTTGCTCCCATATTTTCCCTTCGCGATACACCGTAGCCTGAAGACTACTGGAAAGTGCGTTTACACAGGATACTCCAACCCCGTGGAGCCCCCCAGAAACTTTATAGGAATCTTTATCAAATTTTCCACCGGCTCCAATTTTGGTCATAACAACCTCCAAAGCAGAAACACCCTCTTTTTTGTGAAGGCCAACAGGAATCCCCCGTCCGTTATCTTCGGTGGTAATGGAATTGTCTTCGTTGATCGTTACGCGGATTTGATCGCAATAGCCCGCTAAGGCTTCATCAATGGAGTTATCAACAACTTCGTACACTAAGTGGTGGAGTCCTCGAACGCCAACATCTCCAATATACATGGAGGGGCGCATCCGCACGTGTTCCATTCCCTCGAGGGCCTGGATACTATCCGCAGAATATTGATTTTGGTTGGTAGAATCACTCATAAAATCAATTTGAATTTTAGTTTAAATGGTATTCTGACAAATATAACGATTAAACCCCTCAAAAGCAGCGTAAACACTACTCCCAAGGGGTTAAGTTATCAACAGATTTGTGATAAAATACTCCTTAAAAAAAGGAATTCATCTCTATTTGCTGTAGGCGTCTTCATGGACAAAAGCAACCGCTCTTCCACTGGGGTCGTTTTGGTTCTGAAATGCTTCGTCCCAAGCCAATGCAACTGGCGTACTACAGGCAACTGAGGGGACCGAAGGAACACTCAAAGCAGCCGTATCGCTGGGGAAATGACTTTCAAAAATACTGCGGTAATAAAACTCCTCTTTGTTCTGAGGGGTTTGTACAGGAAAACGGTAATGGGCATTGGCCATTTGCTCGTCTGTAACTTCAGATTCCACAACTTCTTTAAGCGTATCAATCCAGCTGTAACCAACACCATCTGAGAATTGTTCTTTTTGGCGCCAAGCCACACTTTCGGGTAAATATTTTTCAAAGGCTTTGCGTAAAACCCATTTTTCCATACGCTCTCCATTGATCATCTTATCCTTTGGATTGATGCGCATGGCGACATCGATAAACTCCTTATCTAAAAAGGGAACACGCCCTTCGATACCCCAAGCCGCAAGCGACTTGTTGGCCCGCAAACAGTCGTATTGATGGAGTTTATCTAATTTTCGTACAGTTTCTTCGTGGAATTCCTGAGCATTGGGAGCTTTATGGAAATATAAATAGCCTCCGAAGAGCTCGTCTGCCCCTTCTCCAGAAAGTACCATTTTAATCCCTAAAGACTTAATCATTCGGGCCATCAAAAACATAGGTGTTGAGGCACGAACAGTAGTTATGTCATAAGTTTCTAAATGATAGATCACATCTCGAATGGCATCTAAACCTTCCTGAATGGTAAATTCAATTTCGTGATGTACGGTTCCAATATGGTCTGCAACTTTGCGAGCAGCGGCTAAGTCCGGAGACCCTTCCAATCCCACCGAAAAAGAGTGTAATTGAGGCCACCAAGCCGACTGTTCGTCGTTTGACTCTACCCGTTTAGCTGCAAATTTTTTGGCTAAAGCAGAAGTAATAGAGGAGTCTAGTCCCCCGGAGAGTAATACACCGTAGGGTACATCACTCATCAATTGCCGATGTACAGCATCGGAAAGAGCATCGTGCAGGGCATCAATGGAAGTCTCTGCTTCGGCTACGGTATCGTAAGTACTCCAATCGCGCGTATACCATTGTTTTGGAGCATCCATCTCAGAGGTGAGATAGTGTCCTGGAGGGAACAATTCTATTTTGGAACACACCCCTTCTAAAGCCTTTAATTCCGAGGCTACATAAAAAGTTCCATTGCTGTCCCAGCCCATATATAGCGGAATAATCCCCATATGATCGCGGGCAATCAGATAGCTGTCCTTTTCTTGGTCGTAGAGAGCAAAACCAAAGATCCCATTGAGCTCGTCAATAAAATCGGGACCCTTTTCTTGGTATAGCGCTAAAAGAACTTCACAGTCCGACTCTGTTTTGAATTCGTATTGTCCTTGGAGTTGACTTCTCAATTCCCGATGATTGTATATTTCTCCATTGGCTGCCAAGATCAATTGCTCGCTAGGAGAGACTAATGGCTGCCCACCAGAAATGGGATCGACTATCGCTAAACGCTCGTGCGCTAAAATAGCTTTATCGTGTGTCCATACACCGCTCCAGTCTGGACCGCGGTGACGAATCCGTTTCGACATTTCTAATACTTGAGGTCTCAACTGTTCCGAAGATTCCTTCAATTCAAAAGCACATACAATTCCGCACATAAACTTAGATTTTGGACAAAACTACGCAATGCTTTATAAATTAAAGAGGGAATACGTGTTTTAGTTTAAATTTTAAACTAAAAAGGTTTATTTAAATATAAAATTAAACAAAAGGAGGGCAAACAGTGGGCTGAACTTAAAAAATGAAAGTTGGGAACTAGTTGAAGCGGTTACTAAAGACGATATTTCCACTTAAAATCGTGGCCACAACTCTAGTTTCTAAAATCTCTTCCTCAGAGACGGTCATTAGATCCTGATCTAAAATGACAAAGTCGGCAAACTTACCCACTTCTATACTCCCCTTGAGTTGGTCTTCAAAGTTTGCATGAGCAGCCCAAAGGGTCATTCCTTTAAGAGCTTCCAAACGGCTCAAAGCACTTTTGGCTTGGAAACCACCCGCAGGATAGCCTTGCGCATCTCTTCTGGAAACAGCAGCATAAAAGGTTTTCATGGGAGACACCTCTTCTACAGGAAAATCGGTTCCCAAAGCAATGCTTCCAGACCAGTCCAAAAGTTCTTTAAATGCATAGGCTCCTGGCATACGGTCTTTGCCAATACGTTGTTCGGCCCAGTACATATCACTTGTCGCGTGGGTAGGCTGTACGGAAGGGATAATTTTACGGCCAAAACCGCTCCAATCTTTAGGGTCTACAATTTGAGCGTGTTCGATTCGCCAGCGGGGATCTTCGATGGAGGCTAGGACTTCGTTATATATGCGAAGGACTTCGGCATTGGCCGCATCTCCAATGGCATGTGTATTGAGTTGAAAAGGACTTTGGGCGAGCTTTTGTGCCAACTGGCGGATATCCGCTACAGGAGTCACAAATTTTCCGTGGTGATCTTGTTGGTCTGTATAGGGCTCTTTAAGAGCAGCTCCCCGAGAACCAAGAGCTCCATCGGCATATACTTTTACACTGTTGACATGCAACAAATCCGTTTGCAGCTTTCCATTTTTAAGAAAGTAGTCCACAGATGCAGAATCGTTTGCGATCATCGCATAGACCCGAAGTTGAATTCTTTTGGCTTGTTGAAGGCTGTCCAACAATAGGATGTTTTCTTTGGAAAGTCCGGCATCATCGACTGTCGTAAGCCCGTGTTGCAAACAAATATTCTGAGCCAGCTCAAAAGCTTTAATTTTTTCGGCCGTAGAAGCTTCGGGAAGTGCCGCATCGATAAGCCCCATGGGAGCATCCACCAAAATACCTGTAAGTACTCCTTGCTTTTGAACAATAGTTCCCCCCTCGACATCGGTTTCCGCAGTGATCCCAGCCAAATCCAATGCCTTTTGATTCACCAAATACGCATGTCCGTCTATACGTTCCAGTACCACAGGAGTATCGGGATATAATTGGTCCAATTCCGTTTTTGTGGGATATTGTTGATCTTTCCAATCGTTTTGGTCCCAGCCCCGGCCTCGAATAACACTCGGCTGTTTGTCTTTTGCAAATTTCTGAACTCGGTTCAGAATTTCTTCAAAACTTTTGGTACCGACTAGGTCTACTTGTTGTAGGGTAAGCCCTAGGTTTAACAAATGGCAGTGGGCATCAATAAAACCGGGATAAATAGGCAAATACTGAGCGTTGACCACATTGCGTGCATTGTACTGATCTAAAAGCTCCTCTCCTCCAACAGCTACAAACTTTCCTTCGTGAACCGCAAAAGCCGTAACCACATCAAATTCGTCGTTTACGGTATATACTTGTGCGTTGTGGACGAGTAAGTCGATTTCGGGATTGCAGGCTCCTAAGAGTAAAGCGCCCAGCAGCAGGCAGATTTTATGGATAGCTTTCATATGAAATATGAGACAAAAATAACAGACTTTTACAATTAAGCCACAGGATGTTTATAAGTTCAGGTTAAATCGATATTGGACTCCCGCTAAAAACAACTGTTGAAATTGGGGAAAGCCAAGCCAGCGACTGTTGGGGTCGCCCGTATTGAGTTGTAGTCTCGAAAAAATTTCCCAGCGCGGATGCAACTGATATAAAACCTCCGCTTGGACTTGTGAAAAAGCTGCTACATCTACCACGGTTGCAGGATTATCACCCGGGTTCAAATTATTGAAATAGGTGTAGGAAGCACCTTTTCGGTTGCCTACAAAAGTATATTTCAATTGTACTTGAGCTTTTTTAAACAAGCGAACAAAAGCTTTGGCAGAAGCTTCGATTTCTGGAATGTTCCAAGCAGCCTCTAAAGTTTCCGTTTCCGGATCCCGATACACCGCTTCGAACTGTAGGCTGTTGTCTTTCCCAAAGCTGTAGGCCAAGGTCGAATGAAAACTCAGTTGATTAAAGGCATCGTAAACCCTCTGGAAAGCGTTGGAATATTCGAAAGCTTTTAGATTGTTTCCTTGCTGGTAGGGCAAGCGCTTAAAAAATCCTTTGCGGTCGTATTGCTCGTATTGAGCCTCCCACATAAAATCAATTTTTTTACCAATGGCCGAATGAAACCCAAGCTGCGCCTTAAAAATTTGCACTTCGGGAAGTATGTTAACCACGGGAGCTATAAACGGATTTTGCGAACTCAATTCTTGAAGACTCCAAATTTGCTCCCCTCCAGTGGCTTTGATAAAGGGTCTTAAACTTCCTTTTTTAGGTTTAATTTCCAATTGAAATTCTGGATAAATTCCCAGTTCAGCGCTTTCTGCCTGCGCATCGTCCGTAAAGTACTGCGCCACCTTTGCTCCGACTTGCCATTTGAGGCGTTGTCCCAAACGGGTCCACATCAAAGCTGCTTGCCCCACCCCATGGGTATATTCGGCCGCGGTAGCTCTTAAAAAATCCTCCGTAAAACTGTTTTGTCCCCCTGTAAAATTAAGTTTAAGATCGACAAAAGAACTCCCTAAATCGGCTCTGAATCGGGGATTAAATACCAAAAAAGTTTCTCGAGTTTCAAACGAATCTCCATAGAGATGCAGTTGAAGGGGGATTTCATTAACTATCCCATCATAGTTGCGCCACTGGGTTTGGAGTTGGAAATAGGTCCGCTTGTTGATGGGGTCCAAACTTTCAAGGGCATCTTCCAACACATTGGGAACATCTAAGAGGCCGTAGAAATTATTCTGGTGGGCCTGAAATTTTAAACGGGTATCCCAACGGCTGTTGCGGAGGGTATAGTTATGAGTGAGCAGCCCGCTGAATTGTGAGCGATGGGTGGGCAACCGCTGTTCGGCAAGATTTCTAGAAGTCTCGTCATAGAGCAATTCCAATCCAAAGGTTTGAACACGATCCAGTACAACCGATGCAGCTGCATTTAAATAGGTTTGTCCACTACCGCCAACACCCAAAGCCCCCAAAGCATTGTAGAGGGGTCCGGTTTGTTTGCGTTGCAATTTTAAGGGAGTAGCCTTGTTGGGAGTAAAGGTGGAAACGACAGGGAAATCCTCAAAACTAAAGGTGACACTTTGCTGCTTTTGAGCTAAGGAATCATAGGTTTGCGGTTTGGGGCGTTGTTTAAACACCTTGATCACTTCGGGATTAAACGATTTTACTACCGTCACCTGCTGTGCTTCGATGCTAGGCTCTTTTTCTTGGGCCTGTAACAGCTGAACCGAAACGAAAAAGCCCCAAAGGAACCAATGCTGTTTAATTCTCATTCGATGGGTTTTCTAAGGATTCGACAGAGGCGTTTTCTTCTCCCAAGCGTTGGGTTACTTGTACTTGTAGTTCTAACGCTCGATCTGATATTTCGGGCGTTGAAGCATAATTTTCTAAAACACTTTTAACGATAAAATCGGCCTGAAAGGCATCGCCCAAATCCAAAAAGTTTTGAGCCATCACCAAAAGTGCTTGCCCACCAATCAGGCTTTCGGAAGCATACTTTTGAGCAATAAGAGCAATTTTAGCATTGGAATCTTCGAACTGTTTTTGGGTTCTCAACTGCTTGGCCTGCCATAAAAGTGCTTTCGCAGCCCGCTGGGCACTCGGGGCATCTACCAAACGTGCATAGGCTTGTTCTACGGCTTGGGCCTTTCCTAAAACCGTTCCCGCTTCTGCGATCAACTGTTGGGCATCCCAGTAGATCTGGGGGTCTAAATTAGGATCCTTTAAAAGGGCTTGGGCTTTGTCGAAGGCCTGTTCAAATTGTTGGTCGCTGGCATAGGCCTGCATCAGGTTCACCGCTGCATATTGTTTGTTTTCCTCAAAATCAGCTTCTTGCTCCAGGCGTTCAAGAATCTGTATCAACTCCTTGGTTTGTCCCAAAGACCGAGCACATACACTGGCCCGTACCAAAGATTTTTCACTGAATTCGTTGATGCCCGCCTCATACACTTCTCTGTAGGCGATCAGGGCATCTTTCCAGTTATCCGATTCAAAATAGAGTTCTCCCTGATAGAAAACGACATTTCTACGATAGATGCCTTCTGGATATTGAGCTAAATATTCCAGTATGCTTTTTTGGGCTGCTTTGCTTTTGCCCTCCTGAAAGGTTTTGTCTAAAGCCTGGAAAGCAGTTTTTTCCAATTCGGCATCGCTCATGGTGGGCACTTCCAAAGAACGGACCCAAAGGGTAAATTGATTGACTTCTCCGATATCTACCGCAATTTCTTTAGCCAAACGAACGGCTTCGGCCACCACAACATCTTTGGGGTACTGATCCACCAAAGCCCGCAGGGTTAACAAAGCTTCTTTGGCCTGATCGCGGTTATACAGCAACAGCGCTTTAGCCAGATAGGCACGAGTTCTGTAGGGACTTTGGGTTTGTTCGCTGATCAATAAATCAAAGGTCTGCAAGGCTTCTTCTGGCTGGTCTTCAGCAGCTAGAGTATTGGCCAATTCAAAAATGGCATCGTCTCGTAAGGGCACTTTGGGATACTGCTCCAATAAGCGTTTAAGGGTACTTATTTTTTGAGCTTTCCGATCCACAAACCCGTAGCTCATCGCTTTTTGATAATAGGCATAAGAACTGCGCTTGGGAGCCATGGCTATGGCGCTGTTATAGGCTTCCAGAGCGGGCCAAAACGCCCGAAGGGCATAGTGGCTATCGGCCAGTCGCAACTGTGCATCTCTCCGTTTGGAATCGGCTGGAGCAACCGTCTTTAAAAAACTTTCAAAGGCCGTAAGAGCCTCCTCATAGGCTTTCAGCTTAAATCGGGCATAACCCAGATGGTAGGGCAACTCCTGCGCTTCTTCCCCTGCAGTTCCGGCAGTGCTTTTTTGAGCTGCTTCCCAAGCTTTTTGAGCTTTGGCATATTGGCGTTGTTCATAATAGGCATGTCCGTTCCAATACTGGCTTAGAAATACAAAAGCCTCCCCTTTGTGTTTGAGGGCCGCTTCGAAATATTCGTTTGCCTGAGAATATTTGGCAGTGCTGTATTTTTCGACCCCAATCAAAAAGGCTAATTTTTGGAGGGTATTTTCTTCTTTAAGATTTCCAGAGTTTTGGAGTAAGGTGTAGGCCGCTTCGAAATTTCCAGAACTGGTTAAGGAATCCACCAAAAGGGCTTCGATTTCTTCGGTTGCAGGATCCTTAGGGTATTTTTCTAAAAAGTGCTGCAAGACTTTTGGGGGAGCCTCATAGGGGTTTCCAATGGCATAGCTAAGACGGGCATAATTGAGCATGGCCGCCCGTTGGATAGCCGCATCTGAACTTTTCTGACTGGCGGATCGGAAAGCGTTTAGCGCCTCCGTTTTTTTATCTGTTTTTAAGTAACAAAGGCCCAGATGATAGTAGGCATGCTGGATGAGAGCTGTATTTTTCCCCAGGATTTTATTGAATTGGCCGATGGCTTTTTCATAGTCCTGCGCCTGAAAATAGGCATAGCCCAACTGATAAAAGTCTTCGTTGGTCCAGCGTTTGCGTTTGCCCTCATAGGCCTCTAGATAGGGCAAAGCCTTGGTGTATTCTTGCAGGTTAAAATAACTTTCTCCGATGATCTTGGACAACTGAGATTTATCGTTTCCTTTGGCATTCCTGTACTGTTGCTCCCCCAAACGGATGGCTTCTTGGAAGCGTCCCAATCGGAAATTCATATCCACTTGGAAATAGGCCACATCGCCCTGTTTTTTCTTGTTGCTTTTTCCAAAGGCAGAGGTGGCACTTTCAAAATCATCGAGCTGATAAGCAATATGTCCCAGATAATAATGGGCATCCGACTCATAGGTAGGATGGTCCACTACCCGCTCTAGATAGGGTTTGGCGGCTTTGTATTTTTTGGTAGCAAAATAGGTATAGCCCTTGTTGAAATTGTATTTAGGAATATCGCGTTTGGGAACATCAGCGGCTTTAACCTTCCCATACCACTTCAGGGCATAGCTGTATTTTTGTTGGTCGAAATAGTAGTTGGCCAAATCGAAATTGACGCGATCTACCTGAGGATTTAAAGGATAGTTGATTTGAAATTGCTGTAAAAGCTTTTCGCTCCCGGACTGATTGAGTCGAAGTTTGGCCTTGGTTTCCAACAAAGCAAAGTGCTCCTGAGCCGAACTTCGATCGGCAAAATCGGTCCGCCCCTCTAAGGCAATATTGGCAATGCCAAAGTCTTGCGCCAAATAGCGGCCCATCAGTTGGGTTTCGAAATCGTAGGAAGAATTTTGCTGACTCCACCCCAAAACACCGCTGCAAAGGAGAAAAATGGCAAAAATCGGCTGCTGCTTGAACATGGACTTAAAATTACGGAAGACTAGCTATATGGGGAACGAAAAAACCTCCCGATTCGTATTTTTTATTCACAATCCTATCCAATCGCTTCAGTTGGATTATCTTTGGAATACAGCAATGTTTCTATGGATGTAATTGTTTCGCTCGAAAATGCGACCATCTACCAAGACCAAAAACCCGTTCTTATGGGGGTTAATTTGTCGGTAGAAAAAGGATCTTTTGTCTTTTTAATCGGCCGAACGGGAACCGGAAAAAGTAGCCTGATCAAAACCCTCTATGGCGATCTAAGCCTAGAAGAAGGCAGCGGGAGCACGGTAGGCTTTGCCCTCAATGGACTTCGGGATCGAGACATTCCCCAACTTCGACGTAAGATTGGAGTGGTTTTTCAGGATTTTAAACTCCTGCCCGACCGCAATATCAAGGAAAACCTGGCCTTTGTCCTAAGAGCTACCGGCTGGAAGGATAAGACCAAAATTGAAAGTCGAATTCTGGAAGTGTTGCAGATGGTAAAGGTCGATAATGCCTTGGGGAAATTTCCCTTTGAACTTTCGGGAGGAGAACAACAACGACTGGCCATTGCCCGAGCCTTACTAAACGAACCCGAACTGATCATTGCCGACGAACCCACCGGAAATCTCGACCCACAAACCAGTATCGAGATCATGGAACTGTTTAAAGAACTCCACCAAAAAGGGATGACCCTGCTGATGGCCACCCACGACTATAATATGATCCTAAAGTACCCCGGAAAAATCTTCCAATGCGAGGATGGGAAAATCTTTGAGGTCGTCGCTCAATAATGGACAGCCTTGGTCGGATCTATTGATTTTTTTACTAACTTACAGATAGATAGATCTTTATCTGTTTTTTGGCTGGTATCTACCGGCCTAGGCTACTATATTTTTGTTTTTTCGGAAGTTTTCGTTCAATCCCTTATCTGAATCAACTGATCCAATCAGTATTGGAAAAAACTTGATAGATGAAAAAGATTCGATTGGCAAATGTTTGAGTCGTGCATTTAAAAACCTACAGGAAAAAAAATAGAACCAAAAGAAAAGTCTTTGGATTGCATATGTTATTGGCTCTGGCCACCCTAGCCATTAGTTTTATGCTTCTCATCTACGATTTAGAAATTTTCCCAGATTTGATCTATTCTTCCATATTGATTTACCTGGTACTTGCCTTAATATTTAGTAAAAACACACCTATAGACATCCTTAGATATTTTAAACACTTCCTAAATAAAGACTAAACTATTTCTCCTCAAAAACTAGATTTTACAGTTCTTCAAATCGCCCCTGACGGAGGTATAGATTTAATGCATTAAAATCCAATACATATGAAAATAAGGTCTTTTATTTTACTAACAATCTTTTTATGTACCCAATTTAATAAGGAAGTTACATATCAAACCGAAAATGCAACCCTTTACTACGATGCTTCAGGAGTAGATAATTGTATATATACCCTACAAACCGATCTTAACCGCTTCTACACTGTAGCCTATTTAGATGAAGCGTTTCGGATCAATAATTTAAGAGTGAAAATATCTTTTCAAATCACAGATCAAGTAAGAAATTGTGGTTTCTCGGGTCCATTAACCCTTATCAGATCAAGACCCTAGAAAAAATCTAAGGGAAGCTATATACCCTCCAAAAGTATATTGCGAAAGCCCAACAGAAAGGGTCCTAAAGCTCTTTCGAATTAAACCTTAGCATTTTGCCGTTTACGTTCGTTTTCGTCTAAAAAGACTTTCCGTAAACGCAGGGATTCGGGTGTTACTTCTACATATTCGTCTCCCTGGATATATTCCAAAGCTTCTTCTAAACTAAACTTGATCGGCGGTGCCAATTTTACTTTATCGTCGCTCCCCGCAGCTCGGACATTGGACAATTTTTTGGTTTTGGTCACATTGACTACCATATCGTCTGGTCGACTGTTTTCGCCAATCACCTGCCCTGTATAGACATCCTCATTGGGGTGTACAAAAAACTTTCCACGCTCCTGAAGCTTATCTAAAGAATAGGGAATGGCTTGTCCTTTTTCCATAGAAATCAACGAACCGTTGATACGCCCGGGAATCGCACCTTTATAGGGTTGGAATTCTTTAAAACGGTGGTTCATAATCGCCTCTCCTGCGGTGGCCGTTAATAACTGATTCCGCAAACCAATAATTCCCCGAGAAGGGATATTAAATTCACAAATCATACGATCGCCTTTGGGCATCATGCTGAGCATTTCTCCTTTGCGGAGGGTCACCATTTCTACCGCCTTACCGGAAACCGTTTCGGGCAAGTCAATGGTTAGTTCCTCTACGGGTTCGTGTTTTTGTCCGTCGATTTCTTTTACAATCACCTGAGGCTGTCCAATCTGAAGTTCATAGCCCTCTCGGCGCATGGTTTCAATAAGGATGGACAGGTGCAAAACCCCACGACCAAACACTAAAAATTTGTCGGCCGAGTCGGTAGGTTCTACGCGCATGGCCAAGTTTTTTTCCAATTCGCGTTCCAAACGATCTTTGATGTGGCGGGAGGTGACATATTTCCCCTCTTTCCCAAAAAAGGGCGAGTCGTTGATGGTAAACAACATACTCATGGTTGGCTCGTCTATGGCAATGGTTGGCAGAGGTTCGGGCTGTTCGGGATCGGTGACAGAATCTCCGATTTCAAAATCTTCCAAGCCTACAATGGCACAAAGATCTCCCGCATGGACTTCGGATACCTTTTTTCGGCCCAAACCTTCAAAGACATGCAATTCTTTGATACGGGATTTTTGCTGGGCACCATCGCGTTTGACCAAACAAATGGGGTCGTTGGTTTTTAGCAGGCCTCGGTGCAAGCGTCCAATGGCGATCCGTCCGGTAAAAGAAGAATAATCCAATGAGGTAATCAACATTTGCAGGTTCCCCTGCTCTACCTTAGGTTCTGGAACATGCTCCAATACCATTTCCAATAAGGAACTGATATCGGCTTGTGGCTTTTGCCAGTCGGGCGACATCCACCCATTTTTGGCGGATCCGTACACCGTAGGGAAATCCAACTGCCATTCTTCGGCGCCCAATTCAAACATCAAATCAAAAACAGCTTCATGGACTTCGTCTGGGGTACAGTTTTCTTTGTCCACCTTGTTGACGACTACCAAAGGTTTAAGTTTAAGGTCTATCGCTTTTTGCAAAACAAAACGGGTTTGCGGCATAGGACCTTCAAAGGCATCGACCAAGAGTAAAACCCCATCGGCCATATTCAAAACCCGTTCGACCTCCCCGCCAAAGTCGGCGTGACCCGGAGTGTCGATGATATTGATCTTAGTCCCCTTGTAGTTGACCGAAACATTTTTGGAAAGGATGGTAATTCCGCGTTCCCGCTCCAAATCATTGTTGTCTAGAATCAGATCCCCGGTTTCTTGGTGGGCTTCGAAGAGCGCACAATGGTGGAGGATTTTGTCGACAAGTGTCGTTTTTCCGTGGTCTACGTGGGCAATGATGGCAATGTTCCGAATGGACATGAGTGTAAATTTTGCGCAAAGATAGTTCTTCTCCTAAGGAAACCCGCCCAGAAATCACTTTTCTTCCAATGGAGATGTTTCACTTGAAGTCGAGCGAATAATCGTATTTTTGGCGCATGAAAATTGACTTAAGTAACCTCCCCCAAATTCGGCATCAAGATTCGGGTGCCTTTTTTCTGATTGCTGGCCCTTGTGCCATCGAAGGCGAAGAGATGGCTTTGCGGATAGCAGACCAACTGGTTTCTATCTGCGACCGTCTAAAAATTCCCTTTATTTTTAAAGGCAGCTTTAAAAAAGCCAACCGCTCTCGTATCGATAGCTTTACTGGAATTGGGGACGAAAAAGCCCTGCAGATCCTAGAAAAAGTCGGGAACACCTTTGCTGTTCCTACCCTTACAGATATTCATGAAGTCGCAGATGCCCAAAAAGCAGCGGCTTATGTAGATGTCCTACAAATCCCTGCCTTTCTAGTGCGCCAAACCGATTTGGTGGTAGCGGCAGCCCAAACCGGAAAAACGGTCAATCTAAAAAAAGGGCAATTTATGAGTGCCGAAAGCATGCAGTTTGCCGTTAAAAAAGTTACAGACAGCAACAATCCACATGTGTGGCTAACCGACCGAGGGACTCAATTTGGATATCAAGACTTGATCGTTGATTTTCGAGGAATTCCCACCCTGCGTTCCTATGCCCCAACGGTTTTGGATGTAACCCATTCGCTACAGCAGCCCAATCAAAGTTCTGGGGTTACTGGAGGAAAACCGGAATTGATAGAAACCATTGCCCGTGCGGGAATTGCCACCGGAGTGGATGGATTGTTTATGGAAACGCATTTCGATCCGGCAAATGCCAAAAGTGACGGTGCCAATATGTTGGCTCTGGATCGGATGGAAGCCTTGTTGGAACGTTTATTAAAAATCCGCCATTGCGTTCGCGACTTGTAGGCGGCGCTGGATTTTGTATTTTTGTAGTTGAGTTCTTTGAAACATGGGGTCGACTGGTTTTGACAGCAGATGCCATAGAAACGTAAGCAAGTCGAGCGCTGAAATACAGCTCGTAAATCTCATGTTTTAGCTTTTTAAATGGCGAAAATAACTACGCTCTAGCTGCATAATTTGACCGAATTATAGTACGTCAATGCCAAGTCCCGACTAGGTCGGGAAGCTGGATGTCTCCTAATAGCCCTTGTTGACGGCGATTAATTTAGAGACACCATAAAAGTCAACAGCGAAATGCATCGGCATCGGATGTGTTTTGTATTGAGATGCTACGATAGATATAGGCTGTTTTTGGTCAGTATCTTTCCGACAATTAAGCAAAAACTAAACTTGTAGAAAGCCTTTTTATCATTTGTTTGGACGCGGGTTCGATTCCCGCCGACTCCAC
>WTJH01000097.1 GCA_011524915.1 Flavobacteriales bacterium
TTAAGATTAGCAGACGGAGCAAAACCTCTTTTTTCGCAATTAAGTATTAATGTGCCAAGAGGTCAAAAGCTCGCGGTCATTGGCAAATCTGGTTCGGGAAAAACTACGTTAATTAGATTGCTATGTGGCTTGAGTGAACCTGAAGTCGGAACTGCATTCGTAGATGGAAATGATGTGACTTCTATTGATCGGGCAGATGTATTCAAAAAAATTGGTGTGTGTTTTCAAGATCCTTGGGTTTTCGCGGGTACAATTCGTGAGAATATCGCGCTTGGTCATGAAGATATCGACGATGATCAAATTGTTCTTGCTCTTAAACTTGCAGGTGGCGACGCTTTAGGGAATGATTTAAATGCTGTATTAGAGGGAGCATGCTTGGATCGTGGCTCAAACCTTTCAGGTGGCCAGAAACAAATCATTACTTTAGCGCGATCATTTGTATTCAGTCCCCCATTTTTGCTTTTAGATGAGCCTACAAGTTCGATGGATGCTGCCATGGAGAGCCAGGTCATCAGAAACATAAAGGAAAATTTCCAAGACAGAACGGTGGTGCTTGTTACGCATAAGCCAAATCTCCTCAATGCTTGTGATAGGATCTTAGTGCTCGAAGGCGGCAAAGTGGCATGGGATGGAAGTCGTGAGCAATATGTTAAGTTGTTAAATGAACGCAAAGCGGCATCGTAAAGTAAAAAAGAATGCGAAACTCAACCAATAAATTTTTAATCTTTCTGATCACTTCGCTGCTGTTAGTTTTTTATTTTTGGGCGGGTGAAACAGAGCTCGACTTAGTCACAAAAGGGGAAGGTAGGCTGATTGTAGAGGGGAAAAATCAAAGCATACAAGTTTCTGATCCAGGGATAATATCCGAAATGCTTTCTGAGGAGGGTGACGAAGTTTTTATGGGTGATGTTCTAGCAACCATTAACCCAACTGATGCAGAGGGCTCACTTGAGGAAACTCAGAAAAGGATTTCGTATCACCGCGCAAGCATTCAGCGTATCGACGCGTGGACTAATAATGACACGATAGCGGATTTGCAATTAAGGCTCCAGGATTTTGAGTATGAAATTGCAAGCTCGCAAATTGAATTTTTTCAGGCCTTGCAAACAGACGTAAACTTTAACCAACAAAATTTCCAAAATAGAAAGGATCAATTACAAATTGAGGGCGACATTCTTTTGTTGGACCAAGTATCACAGAATGACCTCCTAGTCAGCCTTGAAACAGAAGCTTCTGAAATTTTACCACTCGTAGAGAAAGGTGTAGTTGGTAAGTCGGAAAAGTACAGAATAGAACGTGAGTTGGCTGCGCTTAAATCAAAACTTTTATCAATTTCTGCACAAATTAAGCAGAATCAAAAAGCACTCGAGCAAGTAAGTTTAGAAGAAAAATCATTTTTGCAAAAATATCGATCTGACATGCTGAACGAGCGTCTGGAGCATATATCACAAATTGAAATTTTAAGTACTAATCTTCCTAGATTAGAGGAGCGATTGAAGTTAACAGAAATCCGAGCGCCAATCGACGGAATTATAAACAGAGTATACATTAAATCAAAAAATGCGGTAGTAAAAGGAGGGGAGGTACTTCTTGATATTGTACCCAATTCTGACAATTTAATTGTTGAAGCATACATTGATCCGAAAGACATTGCAAAAGTGGAGGTGGGACAACGTGCCCGTATAAGTTTAACAGCATATGACGCATCAAAATATGGCTTTATAGATGGAACTCTTCTTAACGTTTCGGCCGATGCAGTTTACCGAGAAGATCGGAACGATTACATGTTTATGGTTACCACTGAAATGACTAGTAAATTGTTGGATAGTAATGGCGAAAAGGTGCCCTTAAATGCCGGAATGATCGCGCAAATTGATATCATACGGGGCAAGCAAACGTTGCTTGAGTATTTTTGGCAACCTGTTGCTAAGATTAAAGACGATGCTTTTAGGCAGTGAGATTTGGACGCTCAAACGCATTCAGGGTTACCTAAGACATAAACTTCCTCTCACGTAGGTGGCATGTTAATTTTTGGGTAGCAAAATTGATGCTACCCGTCTGGAACTTTTTCAAAAATAGGAATATCTTGTGGGATCTGATGATATTCTAATTTGTCGATGCAATAGATCGCGGCCTCTGGTTTGAACCAAGAATGATCATCCAAAGTGCCTATTTTCAATACCAACATGCCAGGACGTGGTGGGCTTTTAACGCAAATGTGTGTGCCACAGTTTTTACAAAAATAACGGGTTCGTGG
>WTJH01000108.1 GCA_011524915.1 Flavobacteriales bacterium
CACCACAGCCGTCGCCCTGGGGACGATCACCGTCACCCTCGCCGGCTATGACCGATGAGCGACGCCCATCTCCTCCCTAGCAGTTCGTCCCAGCTAGAGCGGGACCTTTCCCTCTCGCAGAACCCTCTGCCGCGGACGGAGGGCAAGGTCCCCGTCATTCGCACGGGCAAGAGGATCGACATCCTCGACTCCGTCGTCCCGTACCTGATCGAAGAGTACGGACTGGGGGAGATCACCCCCTACGTCCCGGACCTCCGCCAGGCCCTCGCGGAGGGGATCCAGTGGCAGCGCGTCCGGGGAACACGGACGGCGATCGACACCGCGCTCGGCTGGATCGACTTCCCCGCGCAGATAGAGGAGAGCGAGTCCCAGACGCTGCGCTGGGCCGACTACCAGCTAGGCACAGAACCTCCCGACGACCACAGCCAGATCGACGCCGTCGTCGGCGTGACCCGGCTCTCCCAGCCGATCCGCTCCCGACTCTTCCGGATCTACGGCGGCTACGATCACCGCCGCTTCAAGCTCGACGACCACCAGCTGAGCGGGGGGTCCTGGCTCTGCGACCACACCGGCGTCTACGTCAAGCCGGAATGGCCCCAGCTGAGCTTCGGCCGCGAGTACCAGAAGGCCGGCGAGCTAGGCGATCCTGACTTCCACTTCTGCCTGTCACGCTTCTGGCCGGTTCAGGCCTGGAGTGCGGACATCTTCCGCCTCGACATCGCGACCCTGCAGGAGGAGCAGGACGCGTGGCACGCGATCAACCATCCGGGAATCCACGGCCGCCTGTACGGCTACGAGTCGACCGACGGTCTCCAGACCGATCAGACGATGCTTCCCGAGCGTCGGTTCTGCAAGGCGCAGATCGTCCTGTCGGATTCCTGGGTCCTCGGCGACACGAACGCCTGCTTCCCCGCCTACTTCGAGGAAGAGGTCGGAGACGGCGTCTTCACGCTCAGCGGAGAGGACAAACTGTCCGAGCAGACGCTCGAGCTCGTCCGCTACGAATGGCTCGAACGCCACGACGTCGTTCACTCTCAATCCGCGGAGAACCTCGTCGCTCCTCAGGTCTCCGGAGACGTCGAGACGCACGCTGCAAACAGCCACATTCTGCTTGACAGCTTCATCCTTTCTAGGGATTATCTCGACGAAACAGCCCCGCCGATCCTGCTGGAGCCGGCGATCAGGCAGCCCATCCACGCAGAATCTGCCCGCTACGGCGAACGTGTCTGGGGCGCCTTCGAGTGGCCTGCGATCGCTTGGGATTCTCCGCCGGCAGTTGTCCAGACAGACATCGAATCCTTCTGCGAAGGTCAGATTATCCTCAGCGAGCAAGGGGAGCTTGGCGACACCAACGCTTGCTTCCCGACGATGTACGAGGAAGAGCAGGGCGACGGAGTCCTGCATCTTTCGGAGGACGATCTTTCAGAGACCGTTCTCAAGCTGGTGCAGGTCGAGGTGCTCAAGCGCCACGACGAAGTCTATGCAGGCTCTGCTTCATACGACTTCCAGCCCACAGCGACCGGGGATATTGCCACCTCGGCCGCGTATCACATCTCCGTCGTCGACACGTTCATCCTTGATCGGGATCAACTGGACGAAGCGCAGATTCCTGTCACCCTTGAGCCGGCGATCAGGCAACCTCTGCGTACTGGAGAGTTCAACGAGCCCTACGGCACCGTTGAATCAAGCAGAGAGCTGGGGCGGACAATCGCCGCTACTTGGCCGGTTGTTAGCTCTCATGAGCAAACCGTCGCGACCGAGCGCACGCACTCGGCAGCGCACGCGGTCGCCACTTCGCAGGTCGGGGTTATTGCTCCGAACTACACGGTCTCGTCGACTAATACGACGACTAACCAACAACAAAGTGGACCCGGTGTTGAGACAACAATCTTCTCGACATTTGCTTATCAAGGACTCACTGCAGATGGCTCAGGTGAGTTCCGCTATGCTGCAACGAGCGTCTACAACACGCCAACAAGCCATCAGGGCATTGAGCTTCCTCTCCGAATGGAAGCATCCAGCTATCCCACATCAGGGCAGGTCTGGACGTCTGCGTATTGGCCGACAACCGATTGGTCAACGACGCAGGTCATCGTCGGCTCAACTCACGCCACCACCTAAGGAGCGCAAATGGCAACCCTTACCAGTTCGGGCCGGACAGCTCTGGCCATCGCCATCAAGGATCGAGACATTCACCTCGCATGGGGGAATGGAGAAACTTGGTGGGACAGCAACCAGGC
>WTJH01000082.1 GCA_011524915.1 Flavobacteriales bacterium
GCACTGGCTTGGGCGGTCGGTAAAATGGTGATATCCGCAAGATTTACATGAGCAGGGGCTTGGATCATAAATACAATGGTCTGAGCGATATCTTCGGCTTGTAGGGCGTGGATATGGGCATAGACCTGTTCGGCTTTTTGGGTATCTCCCTTAAACCGGACTTTAGAAAATTCAGTTTCCACTAGACCTGGATGAATAGCCCCAACCCGAAGTCCATAGGGATTGGTGTCCATCCGCAGGCCTGTCGTAAACGAATCTACTGCTGCTTTGGTAGCACAATAGACATTGCCTTTGAGATAGGCCTCTTTTGCGGCAATGGAACCGATGTTGATGATCTGCCCCTTGCGAGCTGCAATCATTTGAGGGAGGATGGCCTTGGTCACATATAAGAGTCCTTTAAGGTTGCTGTCGATCATGGCTTCCCAATCGGCTAACTGAGCGTCTTGAGAATAGTCCAGCCCATGAGCATTCCCGGCATTATTGATCAAAACATCGATAGGGGTATAAGCTTTTGGAAGCGATTGAATCTGATCAAAGACCGCTTCTTTATCTCCAACATCGAAAATCAATTGGTGATGTTGCTGTTGGAGTTGGTTTTGTAATTGATCTAATCGTTCGGTATTTCGTCCGCAAAGGATCAGGCGATGCCCCAGAAGGTCTAAAGCTTGGGCTGTTGCCCAGCCGATACCGCTGCTGGCTCCCGTAATCAGTATAGTTTTCATAGCATGTCGTTTTTCAACTCTGCTAAAGAAACAAAAAAAGGGGCATATAGCCCCTTTGTACGGAATTCCAAAAGATTCCTAAAACGCTTGTTTTAAGTCGGCTTTCAGGTCTTCGATATCTTCGAGTCCAACAGAAAGGCGAACCAAGTCTTGTGTTACACCTGTTTCTTTTTGAGAAGCTTCGCTCAATTGTTGGTGTGTGGTACTCGCCGGATGGATGATTAATGATTTAGAATCTCCAATATTGGCTAAAAGGGAAAATATCTGTGTTTTATCAGCCACTTTTTTGGCTGCTTCGAATCCTCCTTTTAAACCGAAAGTAAGGATCCCACTTTGGCCTTTTGGAAGGTATTTTTGACTGAGCTCATTGTAGTTGCTCGAGGCTAAGCCGGGATAGTTGACCCAAGCCACTTCGTCTTGTTCTTCGAGCCATTGGGCCAGCGCGAGTGCATTTTCGGAATGTTGTTTCATCCGAACCGATAGCGTTTCTAATCCTTGTAGGATCTGAAAGCTATTGAAGGGACTGATGGCCGCTCCAAAATCGCGTAAACCTTCGATCCGAACCTTTGCGATAAAGGCTGCAGGTCCTAGAGCTTCGTGATATACCAAGCCGTGATAGCCTGGACTGGGTTCTGTAAATTCTGGGAAAAGTCCATTGCCATAGTCAAACGTACCAGCGTCAACGATAACTCCCCCCATAGCAGTTCCATTTCCGTTGATGAATTTGGTCAAGGAATGAATTACAATATTGGCTCCATGCGCAATGGGATTGAGCAGGGCAGGAGTGGCTACCGTATTGTCCACAATAAAAGGCACCTTTGCCTTTTGTGCATAGGAAGCAATTCCGCTTAAATCCAATACATCTAACTTTGGATTCCCGAGAGATTCTGCAAAAAATGCACGTGTGTTCTCTTGAACAGCCGCTTCAAAATTCGCAGGATCGTCTGGATCTACAAAGGTGGTGGTGATCCCCAAACGCGGAAGTGTAACACTCAATAAATTATAGGTCCCCCCATACAAACTGTTGGAAGCAACGATATGATCTCCGGCTTTAAGAAGCACCATAAGTGCTGTGGCTATAGCAGAGGTCCCCGAAGCGGTAGATACGGCTGCAATTCCTCCTTCTAAGGCGGCTAGACGCTGTTCTAATACGTCATTTGTTGGGTTGTTTAGACGTGTATAGATATATCCGGGCTCAGCTAAAGAGAAGAGATTGGCAGCGTGGTCTGCACTATCAAAGACATATGCTGTCGACTGATAGATGGGTACTGCTCGAGTTCCTTGGGTTGCTGATGCCTCGTGTCCAGCATGTAAGGTTTTGGTGGTAAATTGTAGTTCACTCATGCGTATCAATTTTTTGAAAGCACAAATATACGACAGTTTCACCAATTAACAAACCCTATAGGATTTGTAGGGATTAAAGAGGGCTATACTCTTGTCTAAGCTATTTCGAAGAAGTATTCTCCAAGTGCTTAAGAATTCTGTTGAGTAAATCAGCTTGTAATTCTAAGAGTCGAACAACTTCTCTATCGGTTACTTTTTGTTCAATGGTACGGGTTTTGTTGTAATACTTCATACGTCATAAGATTTGGTACCTTTAAGTTACCAAATTCTAACCAAAAAACCAAATATTATGGTCGTAGGAGTACCCAAGGAAATTAAACCTCAAGAATCGCGTGTAGGGATGGTCCCTTCCGGTGTTGCCCAATTGATTGATAACGGTCATACCGTTTTGATCGAAAAAAATGCAGGTCGATTAAGCGGATTTACGGATGAAGCTTATAGGGCTGTTGGGGCGTCAATTGTCTCAAATGCGGATGCTGTTTATTCAGCTTCCGATATGATTGTTAAAGTCAAGGAGCCTTTAGAGGAAGAATTTTCTAGAATTCGATCGGGTCAAATTCTTTTCACCTATTTACATCTGGCTTCGGACAAGAAGCTTACTCAAGCTTTGATGAAAAGTGGAGCCACCTGTATTGCCTATGAAACGGTTTCAAGAAATCAGCAATTACCCCTGCTGATCCCAATGTCCGAAGTAGCCGGTCGGATGGCCACTCAGCAAGGCGCTAAATATTTAGAAAAGCCCCAAGGAGGGAAGGGAATTTTATTGGGAGGAGTTTCTGGCGTGGCTCCAGCAAACGTCCTAGTCTTAGGGGGAGGTGTTGCCGGAACAGAGGCAGCAAAGATGGCCGCTGGGCTAGGGGCCACTGTATATATTTTCGATACCCAAATGGACCGACTACGCACCCTGGATCAATTTATGCCGGCCAATGTTCACACCATTTTTTCGACTCCACAAGCTATAGAAAGCTATTTACCCATTGCCGATTTAATTATTGGAACCGTTTTGATCCCGGGAGGCAAAGCGCCTAAATTGATCCGAAAAGAGATGTTATCTCACCTCCAAGCAGGAACCGTATTGGTGGATGTCGCTATCGATCAGGGAGGTTGTTTTGAAACATCTACCCCCACAACACATCAAGATCCCATCACTGTAGTAGACGGGATTGTTCACTATGCGGTAACCAATATGCCGGGAGCCGTTCCTCAAACATCTACTTTGGCACTGACCAATGCAACGCTTGCAGACACACTCAATATTGCCAATAAAGGATGGAAACAAGCTTGTTTAGACGATACTGGCTTGGCGAAAGGAGTCAACATAGTTGCAGGATCAATAGTTTATTCCGAAATTGGCCAAGCCTTCGATCTGGACAGCCTACCCTTAGAACATTTCTATTAATTTCTCTATGGCATTAAGCCCATCTACTATCAATCGTTTTTTATTTTTTAAACTTCCTGCTGCTTGGTGGACCGGCGTACGGGTACATCAATATGAGTCGGACCGTTCTTTGGTTAGGGTTCGCTTCAAGTGGATCAACCAAAACCCCTTTCGCTCCATGTTTTGGGCGGTCCAAGGGATGGCTGCCGAATTGGCCACCGGCGTATTTTTTATAGACCTACACAGTAGAAAAGATATCTCTATATCCACTTTACTGACAGGAACCAAAGCAGAGTTTACCAAAAAAGCGGTGGGTCAGATTACTTTTGAGTGTTCTCAAGGAAAAGACATTCAGGCCCTAGTAGATCAAGCCTTAGCCTCCGGGAAAGGAGAGCAATTATGGGTAGATGCCATCGGAAGAGACGAAGCGGGCGATCAGGTGGCTAAGTTTTCCTTTCAGTGGTCCATCAAACAAAAATCAAAAAAATAAAAGCAATGAAAGACTTTCAAGAAAATTTAAGCCTCCCTGTAGTGGCGGCTCCTATGTTTTTAATTTCGGGACCTCAATTGGTAATCGAATGCTGTAAGCAAGGCATCGTAGGAACTTTTCCGGCCCTCAACCAAAAAACCACAGAAGGCTTTGAAGCCTGGGTGATCGAAATTAAAGAAGCTTTAAAGGCCTTTGAAGAAGAAACCGGTAAAAAAGCCGCACCTTTTGGAGTCAACCTTATTGTTCATATGACCAATACACGCTTGCAACCCGATTTGGAAGTGTGTATAAAACATCAAGTGCCTTTAATTATTACTTCTTTGGGTGCTGTTTCTCAATTGGTAGATGCGGTCCACGGATATGGCGGGAAAGTATATCACGATATCATTAAAAAACGACATGCCGAAAAAGCTGCTGAAGCAGGGGTCGATGGCCTTATTCTGGTGGCTGCAGGTGCAGGGGGACATGCGGGGACACTTCACCCGATGGCACTCATTCAAGAAGTTCGAAAGTTCTTCGACAAAACCATTCTTTTATCGGGTTGTATCAGTACCGGGCAAGATGTTGCAGCAGCCATACAAATGGGCGCAGATCTCGCCTATATGGGAACTCGCTTTATTAATGTAGAGGAGAGCCAAGCAGATGAAGGATACCAAAAAATGATCATCGAAAGTGGGGCAGAGGACATTGTTTATACCGCTGCCGTATCGGGAGTTCATGGGAGTTTCTTACGGCCGAGCCTAGAAGCTATGGGAATTACAGAAGAGATGTGGAAACGTTCCGCTAAAGTCGATTTTGGTTCCGAACTCGATGCCGCAAAAGCCGAAGCCAAAGCTTGGAAAACCATCTGGTCTGCCGGGCAGGGAGTAACCAGTATTTCCGATGTTGTTCCCGTTGGAGATTTAGTCGATCAACTCAAATCCGAGTTTATAGCAGCTATCAAAGCTCAAGCTAAATTATTGGATACCTACGCCCAATAGATCCATTACAGATCTTTGGTGAGGGCCTGTACAATTTTATTGTCGGACAAAAAGGTTTTTAAGATCACCTTAATTGCTGTATAGGCAGGAATTGCCACGATGAGGCCGGTGGCCCCAAACAGGGTTCCGGCCATCAAGATGACTATAAAAATTTCCAGAGGGTGCGATTTTACACTATTGGAAAAGATATAAGGCTGACTGAATACATTATCAACCAATTGACCAAAGCTAAAACCGATCAGTACATACAGCGTTTTGGGAACAAGTTCCGAAACAAAAGCTGCCTCCATATCGCTGGTTAATGTTAGAATAGCCATCAGAAGCGCGCCAATAACTGGACCCAAATAGGGAATCAAATTCAAAAGCGCACATAAAAGAGCAATAACAAAAGCATTGGGAACTTTAAAGATCACTAAAACAAGAGTATAGATCAATAAAAGAATACTGATTTGAAGGATCAGACCGATAAAGTATCGGGATAATAAAACTTTGAGCTCAGCTAAAGAACCTTTGAGTTGCAGGTGCCATTTTTCAGGAACAAAAATAAATATGGTGTTCTCTAAAAGTTTGCTGTCCTTTAAGAGGAAAAAAGCTACAAAAAAGACGGCAAAAACGGCAATAGCAAAATTCCCTAAGAATTGAAGTATGCCATTGATGACTTGAGGGATAAAACTTAAATCGATCCCTTTAACTGCTTTTGATATCCATTGGTCTTTGGCCTGCAACAACTCTTGATTGCTATATCCCATAGCATTTTCCAATTGTTGGCCCAATTGAACAACCTTAGCTTCCAGCGTTTCCACATCCAATAAAGAAAGGTTATTGCTTTGTTGGAGTATCAAAGGACTCACAAGAGAAACGATCCCCATCAAAATAAGGATGTATAGAAAAAGGGTCGTTAGACTGGCCCAAAAGGAACTAAACTTCAGTTTTTGCTTTAAAAAGACCACTACAGGTCTTCCAACCAATGAAAGAACAGCCCCGATAACTAAATACACGATAAGCGTTTGTAACTGAAATAGCACCCATATCAATAAAGCGCTCCCGAAGAGGATAAAAAGGGTGCGCAAGAGGGCATTTGAAAGTTGATTGGCATTCATGCACTAAAGATAAAAGATTCCTTTCAATAGGTTATTTGATCTGTTCTGCCAAGCGGTGAAAAGCACTAACAGCCAATATACCAGCGGTTTCGGTACGTAAACGAAGACTGCCCAAGTCGAGCATTTGATGCTTATGAAGGCTTGCATATTCTATTTCGGCAGGACTAAAGTCACCTTCTGGACCAATAAGAATAGTCAAGGGTAAATCCTTTGGGCCTAGCTCCCAAATCCCTTTTTTGGGTCCCGGATTACAATGGGCTAGATAAGCGGGTTGCTTTTGTTGCTGTATAAACTCCTGAAAGGCGGTCATTGGTCGTAAGAGTGGCAGGTAGTGGCGTTGAGATTGCTTAAGGGCCCGGATCAAAATTTTCTCTAAACGTTCGGGTTTGACGATCTTCCGTTCGGAACGTTCGCAAAGAAGCGGGGTAATTTCGCCAATCCCCAATTCTGTAGCTTTTTCTAAAAACCATTCCAAACGATCGGTGTTTTTCGTAGGGGCAATAGCTATATGCAAATGTTGCGATGGGGCAGGGTGTTGTTTATGGTGTAAGGACCGTACTTGAATTCCTGCAGGAGTGATGAATTCGATTTCCACCGTATGGATCAAACCTTTTCCATTGGTAAAAAGGATCTGATCGCCTACTTTTTTTCGGAGGACTTTCTCTATATGCCGGCTTTCTTCTCTAGAAATTTTCCATCCCTGAGAGTCAATACTTAGGCTTTCTTGATAAAACAAATCCATATCAGAACGGGAGTCGCGCTTGAGCAGATACGTTTAAATCCGAAAATTGTTGCTCTTTATATTTCAGATATCCCACAATGCCTATCATAGCAGCATTATCGGTGGTCAGTTTTAATGGAGGAAGATAGACTTCCCAATTCTGTTCTTCTTCCCGTTTGCTTAGAGCCTTACGAACGGCAGAGTTTGCAGCAACTCCACCACCTACCAGCAGAGCTTCTCCCGGGTAATTGGCTAAGACTCGATCCAACTGCTTCATTAAGGGTTGTATAAGTGCATATTGCAAACTAGCACAAAGATCATTGAGATGCTTCTCTACAAAATCAGGGTCCTTTTGTTGATGCTTATGAATCAGGTTTAAAAAGGCTGTCTTCAGTCCGCTGTAGCTTAAATGATATCCAGGCATCTTAGGATTGGGAAGTTGAAAGGCAGTGGGGTTCCCTAATTGGGCTCGTTTATCAATTTCGGGTCCAGCAGGATAGCCAAGTCCCATAACTTTCCCACATTTATCAAAAGCTTCGCCTATGGCATCGTCTTGGGTTTCGCCTAAAATTTCGATTTCAAAAGAGGATTTCATCCGAACAATTTGGGTGTGCCCACCAGAAATGGTAACCCCTAAACAGGGAAACGTAGGAAGCTTCGGATGGGTGTCGGCTATAAAATGAGCCATCAGGTGCCCATGTAAATGATTGACCTCTATCAAAGGGATATTCAAGGCAAGAGCTAAGGATTTGGCAAAACTGGCTCCTACCAATAATGATCCTAGCAGACCTGGCCCTCGGGTATAAGCGATTGCATGAAGCTGTTTTTTGTCGATATTTGCTTGGGAAAGGGCTTGATCGACCACAGGAACGATATTGGCTTGATGAGCGCGCGAAGCTAGCTCAGGGACAACACCTCCATAAGCCTCGTGAATGGCTTGAGTGGCAATACAGTTCGACAAGAGTTGAGCGTCTGCCAATACAGCTGCCGCAGTGTCGTCGCATGAAGACTCTATCCCTAAGATATAAGTTGGTTGTTCTGGCATAGGGACAAAAATAAAGGATTAGCATCAAAAGAATTTATAAAATAGCTGCAACTGTTGCCCTAATCATTTTTCTGTTGGGGTTGGGGTCTTTTGTTTTTCTTTCGCAAGAAGGGGTACAAACGAAGATTGCTCAAAATTTCACTCAGTCGCTAAACCAGCAGTGGAATACCGACTTTAAAATCAAAAAAGCTGCCATTCGTTGGAATGGGAATATCCAGTTAAACGATTTTATCGTTCGGGATCATCACTTAGACACACTACTATACATCGGTCAGTTGGAAACCTCCTTGCTTAGTTTTCAAGAAGCCTTGGATGGAGACCTTCAGTTTTCTGATGTTCAGCTCCAAAAGGGGCGACTGCAAATTGTTAAATACGCCGAGGATTCGCTCCATAGCTTGGATATTTTTCTTCAAAAGTTTAAGCATAAATCCCCCCGAAAAAAACCCTTGTGGCTACAGATAGATCAGCTGAAGGGCACTAATTTTCAAATCGAAATTAAAGAGTACTCTAAAGACAGTACCCGCCAATCCTTGGAAGAATTAAATTTTGAAGGACGGCAAATCGAGCTGCGCCAAGGAAGCTTTGCAGCTCAAATCAAAAGTCTTGATTTTAGATATAACAATCGGCAAGCAACTGTCTTTGGAAAGCTGAATTATACCCCTAATCAATTATCCTTAGAGGAATTTAAATTCAACTACGATTCTATGTATTGGACAGGGGAGATCGAAATTCGAGATTGGTTAACTGAATCTCCTTCCATTGATTTCCAATGGACGGGTAGCATCCCAGACTTAAGCGATTGGTATTCCAGCACAGACCTCGTTCTTCCCAGAGGCGAGCAGTCGATTTTCTTGAGCGGCAATGGAACTTTGAATCACCTGAATGTTTCTGACTTTCAATGGAAGTCCATGGATCATTCCTTTGACGGGAAGCTAGAAATGGATTTGAAAAAGCGGTCTGTGCATGCATTTCAATTGTTTATTGAAAATCTACAGATCGAGTCTTCCTATATCCAATCCATGGCTCCCGCTTTGTCGCCCGATTTGCGTGCTGTCTTAGCTGCACAAACAGAAATCAAAGGATTGGTGCGTGGTGCAAATGACAGTTTGCAACATTCCTTAGATCTGAATAGCTCAAATTTTAAATTAGCATCTCAAGGGAATTTAATTTTCAATACTTCATTAAAGCCACAAAAATTTGTGGCCTCTTGGCAAGGGCAGCTGCATCCGCAACAAAAGACAAAATATCTTCCAGAGACCCTAAAATTTCAAGCCAATACCGTTTTAACAGCATTTCAAAAAACTCCCAAACTCGAATTTGACGGTTCTTTTCAGGCCAGAAATTTTTTAAATCACGACGAATTCGTGGGTGACTTTGATGGGGATTATTTGGATAAGCGATTAAAGCTTCAATGGAAAAACAGAACCGACAAAGGTTCCATAGAACT
>WTJH01000129.1 GCA_011524915.1 Flavobacteriales bacterium
GTCTGTCCATATACACTCAAGGCCAGGGGTGGGGAAGTTTCGTCATAGGGGGTCGTTTGCTTTCCATCAAATACATAATCTGTTGAAAAATGAACAATACTAAAGTCTAATTTTTCGGCTGCGAGAACCAAATTTTCAACTCCTTTTACATTAACGTTTGTCGCCAGATGTGGATTTGATTCAGCACCATCTACCCAGGTGTAGGCCGCACAATTGATTACCACATCGGGTTTCAGTACCTTTAAGTATCTTGTTGTTGACTCCAACCGGGTGAGGTCACAATCCGATTTGTTGCTATAATGTACTTTAAATTGGGTATTCCCTGCTAAGACATAGCGGAAACATTGTCCGAGTTGACCTTCTGCCCCAGTGACTAAAAGCATTTTCATTGTTTCGATAACTAAAAATATGGCGCTTTATTAAACGCAACGTGATTTAGGTCTTTAGAGGAGAGAATCCGTTCCTCTGTCGTTAATGGCCAAGGAATGGCTAAATCGGGATCGTCAAAGGCAATACTTGCCTCGTGGGCCTTAGAATAATAGTTGTCGACTTTATAGACAAATTTAGCGGAATTACTTAAAGTAATGTAGCCATGGGCAAAACCCTGAGGTATAAATAGCTGTTTTTTATTTTCAGCAGATAGTTCAATACTAAAGGTTTTCCCAAAAGTGACACTGTCTTTTCTTAAATCCACAATTACGTCCCAAACCTTTCCTTGTACAACACGCACCAGTTTACTTTGGGCCTTGGGATGCAATTGATAGTGTAAACCTCTAATAACACCTTTTTTTGAAACGGACTCATTGTCTTGTACAAAATGTATGGGCTGCTTTAGGACTTCTTGAAGAACTTCCTCGCGAAAGATTTCGGTAAAATAACCCCTTTCATCTAAATAAACCTTGGGTTCAAGAACCCAAACATCTTCAAAAGCTGTGGAAGAAACTTTCATACCTTGTTTTGGTATTTGTTCACCAAATATTTTCCATAACTACTGTTGGAAAAACCTGCTGCCCAGTAGAGCAATTGATGGGGTGAAATCCATTTGTTACTCAGGGCAATTTCTTCTAAACATCCAATTTTAATCCCGTGGCGCTTTTCCAAAGTATGGACGAACTGGGTGGCTTTTAATAGGGATTCATGGGTTCCTGTGTCTAGCCAGGTAAAGCCCGGTTTAAAGGTAACTACTTCCAGCAAGCCTTCTTTTAATAAATAATTATTGATATCAGTGATTTCCAATTCTCCTCGTGTACTGGGGGTTAATTTGGTGGCCTGTTCTACGACCAAATTGGGGTAACAATAGAGCCCCGTGATGACAAAATTACTCTGGGGGTTTTGAGGTTTTTCTTCTATAAATTGAGGCTCACCTTGCTCATCAAATACCGCAACACCATAGCGCTGGGGACATTCCACTTCATGGGCAAAGATGGTCCCTTTACTTATTTCTTCCAGTGTAATTTTTGCCTTGTTAAGATGTTTTTGTAGTCCTTCCCCATAAAAAATATTATCTCCTAGGATTAAGAGTACATCTTCCCCTGCAAGGAACTCCGCTCCAATACTAAGTGCTTCTGCTATCCCATTGGGCTGCTCTTGTATGGCATACTGAAGGTGTACTCCCCACTGTTTCCCATCGGCGAGTAATCGTTGAAAAGCCGGTTGATCTTCAGGGGTAGTAATTAGAAGTACTTCTTTAATCTGCGCTTTAAAAACCACTGCTAAGGGATAATAGATCATTGGCTTGTCGTAAATGGGCAGCAGTTGTTTAGATACTGCTTTTGTACTGGGAAAAAGACGACTACCGGTTCCGCCGGCCAAAACTATGGCTTTCACGTATTATTATTTTGAAATCCGTTTGCGTAGGCCCGAAGAGGAAAAGTCATGATCGCGGCGATTATAATACAAACGAATTCCTTTTTCTTCGCAGTACTCCCTACCTGTAAATTCTTTGTCTTTGTATTCCTCCCCGAGGATACGAACATCAATTTTAAAACTACGTAAAATTTCTTCTAAATCCTTTTCTGAAATATAGGGTACCACCTCGTCTACATGCTTACATGAGTTCACTTGAATATAGCGTTCAATAATGCTTTGTACAGGTTTATTTTTTTCTGGACGGTCGATACTTGGGTCCAGCTGCAAGCATGCAATAAGATAATCACATTCTCTTTTGGCTTCTTCCAACATTTTTACATGCCCGGCATGGAAAAAATCAAAAGTTGAAAAGGTAA
>WTJH01000031.1 GCA_011524915.1 Flavobacteriales bacterium
GAATCGGTATTTACAGGAATCAAAACTTCCCCTGTAGTTGGATTCGGAAATTGACCGTTAACCGAACGTACTTCTCCAAATGCTGTCCAACTACTGCCATCGAAAGAATAAAGACCCGGATCTCCATCGGTTTGATAAATCAAAAGTCCGTTAGCGGGACTGGGAATTGCATTCCTTTGGGCTTGAGTCAAGCGAGGAATAAGAATCCCCTTGTCTTGTGCGGTAGCAACAACTTCTAAAGCTGCAGACGGATCCGGGGTATTGGTTCCGATCCCGACCTGTCCATAAACACTCGAAAGGCAACCCAAAAGCAGCCCCAAAAACACCCCATAAGATTTCATACTTCAAGGTATTAGGATCTTTTAAATGTTCCTTCTATCTCGATTTAGAATTAATCCACATAATTATCAACAGTGATCAACTGAATCGGATGATCCCAGAAAAATATGGGGTTTTAAATGGTAACCCTAAACTCAATTTCGATGCAGTCGTTGAAGTTCTCGTTCAAATTTTCGCATGACGTATAAGTGAAGCTTGGCTTGAGTAAGTTTATAGATCCCCCAAGGAAGCTTTGGAACATATTCGTGAATGGCTGTAATAACATACTGATTGTCTAGTATAGACCTAAACTCCAACCATCCTAAATCGGTTCTTTTGGTCAGTATACCCCCGGTAATATAAAACAGTTGTCGATTGGGAGTACTTCTGTCTTCAATCAATTGAAGTTCCAAAAGCATCATTCCCAATAAATAAAACCGTAAATAACTCCCATCGTATTGAGGGTTAATCAGTCCGGCGAATCTTTTACTCATCCATACGGGATAGTACTGAGCTACCCATTGGGCATTAAATCTTGCTGGATTCTCAATTCTTTGAACACTACGTACCGTATTTTTCTCTGTTCTTATATTCTGAAATTGGGGTAAAGAAGGAGGTTCTTCTTGGAGTGCTCTAGAAATACTGGTATGCATATCCGTAAAGTCGATATCGTATAGGTCCGAATTTTCACGACTCGGGATCATCTTATGTTTAAGACTTTCCACTAAGGGAGATACAAAATTGATATTGGAATCTGCAAAAATACTGACCCACCATTTAGACAGCCCTACAGTGAACAAGGGAAAGGAAAAAATCAAGCGTTTTTTCCCCATTAATTTGGAAGTTTTTTTCAATAAGTCCATATAGGTCATCACCTCTGCCCCTCCTATTTCTATGTTTTTATCATAGGTTTTGGAGTTGCCTATGCATTGTCGGACTAATGTCAAAATATCAAATACATCAATGGGTTGATTTTCGGATTTCGTCCATTTGGGACAACCCATTAGCGGCAGGTTTTTAACCAAATTGGTGACAATCTTAAAAGATGAACCCCCGGGCCCAATAATAATTCCAGCTCGGATAGCGGTTAGGGGAGTTTCGCGAGCCCCCAATGTTTTTTCAACTTCATAACGCGATAACAAATGATTGGATATTTGATGTGCATCCTTGGGAAGGATCCCTCCTATATAAATGATTTGTTTAAGCTTGTTTTTTTGAGCTGCTCTCGAAAAATTATCCGCTAACAATAGATCTGTATCCTCAAATTTCCCTTGATTCAGTCGTGTTGAAGGTTGCATGGAATGCACCAAATAGATGGCTACATCGGCCCCCTCTAGCACCCTTTCCGTACTGGACATAGAATATAGATCGACTTTTTTCCATTGAACATTTCGGTTGGGGTTGTGCAGAACTTCTTTGCGACTTAAGGCAACAATCTCAAAATCCTCTTGAAATTTTTCAATAATCCACCTGCCAATGAACCCCGTGGCCCCTGCTAATACAATTTTCTTTTTCATTCCCTTAAATGTATGAAATAAAGGGATATGAGTTCTAAAAGATTAAGTCGCCATTGAACACAACCAAGTTAAACATGAACAGATTAAGATCAATCTCTAAGAAGGGCTTATAAGCAGGTTCAAAAATCACCCTATACCGGATTCAACCACTTGAATTGGAATTTGGTATCTGGAATGACAATACGTTCGGTGATTTTTGCCATCCGAGCCGGAAGTTTCATTAAATAATCCCGTGCTTTTTCAGCTTCTGCAGTAAGCCCTGTAATCTTATCTATTTCCCAAGCATCGTTGAGCTTTCGAAGGATATCTACATAATCAAAACCTGTATAAACTCCTATGCGTTGGGCAATCATTGAAAAGTCATTGAATAGGCTCCCTTTTTGAGCAAAAGACTCTCGTAAATGATAGGCAGGCATGACAATTTTATGCTTCATCATATGCAGATAGGCAAGCATCATTTCACTGGGATCTATCTTAAAGATTTCCTTGACAAATGCAGTATAAGCCATATGATGACGCATCTCATCTCCTGCTATAATTTTAGAGAGTTTGGCTAAGACTTTATGGCCTTTTTTTCGAGCAATTTTAGCCACATTGTTGTGGGACAGATAGGTCGCCAATTCCTGAAAACTGGTATATACAAAGTTTTTATAGGGGTCAGATGCTGTACCAATATCAAAGCCATCTGTAATCAAATGCTGGGTAGTAATCTCAACTTCCCGCATGTTTACCCGTCCCGATAGATATAAATACTTGTTTAAAACATCTCCGTGTCTGTTTTCTTCTGCCGTCCATGTTCGGATCCATTTGGCCCAACCATTATCGGGATGCTGTGTTATTCCATCCAGATCCATAAGCCAAGATTCATACGTGGGCAGGGCTTCTTCGGTAATGGTATCGCCCACCAACACAATCCAAAAGTCATCGCTTAGATCTTTGGATAGTTCTTGTATTTCTTTGATCTCCTCCAAAAAATTATCCTTTTGAGAATGGGGTAAGAAATCGGTCGGTTGCCAGATTTTTTCAGGGGGAATTAAAAATTTTTGCACAAAAGCGTCAATGTTCTGCTCCAAAGTCTTCATGACTTCTTTGCGAATGTTTTGTTGAGACATAATTGGGTTAAGAAGTGTTTGAAATAATTAACAAGATACCCATTTAATCGTCTATATCTGGTTTTAATTGAATTTTTATGGTATCAGGGTAACTTTGAAATCGTCATTGGGGCGCTAAGCTGCCCTTCCTCAAAAAATATTTTAGCCCTTAGTTGCTGATTGGTAAAGATAATTCGAACTGTTTTTTGAGTTGTCTCGTTTTGCCCTAGGGAGGTCCATCTATATCGGTGTTCATTACTTGACAAATCCCCAGAAATATGGATCCAAGTCCCCTGCTGTTGAAGTTCTTCCTCGACTCGAATTTGAAATTCTCCAGTAGAGCTAAACTCATATATGGTCCTCGTAAAATGAGTGGAATAAAATTGATAATTATCCCAGCGACCTACCAATGGATCATTGAAATCCGAAGGAGAATCTTTTGAACAGCTCAGAAACAGCTGAACTGCAAGTGCCCACAATAAAATATCCTTAATCGGCATTAAAATCTTTGTACAGAAGCTCGAATCATTGATTGTTGGTTTGACCCTTACGGACAAGTTCCCCAGACCGGTTTATTCTCTGAAGAGAGAACTGCTCCAACAGCAAAATTTGCAGGCTCAGAACCAAAATTAGAAACACACCAACCGGTTAAATCCTGATTAAAGACAGCATTTAATCGAAACATTCCATCCATATATGTTACAGATGAGACATCCCATCCTCCAATATCCTGATTAAAGGAATTTGCACTATCAAACATACCCCCCATGTTCACAACATTAGAAGTATTCCATGCACCAATATCCTGATTAAATGCCGAAGCACGGCTGAACATACTTTGCATATCTGTCACATTAGTGGTGATCCAATTACTGATGTCTTGGTCAAATGAAGCCGCATTATAAAACATGTTTTTCAAAATGGTAACGTTTGAGACATCCCAACTGCCTATATCCTGATTAAATGCTGAGCTACTATAAAAAGTTGCTTCCATTCGTGTAACATTCGCAGTATTCCAGTTTCCTATATCTTGATTAAAGTCTTCGGCTTGTTTAAATAAAGCGGTCATGTTGGTTACATTGGAAACATCCCAGCTGCTAATATCTTGGTTGAAGCCTGTTGCACCTTCAAACATACTGGACATATTGGTAACACTACTTACATCCCAATTCCCAATATCTTGATTGAAAGCAGGAGCCAACATAAATGTTTGATGCATGGACTGTACACTTGATACATCCCAAGAACCAATGTCCTGATTAAAAGCCGATGCTCCTCTGAAAAGACCATTTATGGAAACTACATTCGAAGTATTCCAGGCCCCTATGTCTTGATTAAAACTACTCGCCCCTAGAAACATATTGATCATGTTGGTGACACTGGAAAGATCCCAATTCCCAATATCCTGATTGAAGGCTGTAGCCCCACTAAACAAACGTTCTGTTCGCCAAACATTGGAAACATCCCAAAAACTGATGTCTTCATTAAAGGTCGAATTCCCTTCAAAAAGTTGCATAAGGTCGGTTACTTGGGTGGTACACAGTTTTATATTTCCAGAGGCTACTGCCCCTGCAATACTGGAGTTGTCCACCACCAAATAATTCTGCCCACTTATTTCTACTGAAGAACCAACAGCTGCGTTAGGACATTTACAAATACCATTTTCAAAATATACGTCGGCCCTATTCACCGTAAGGGTTCCGCTCAATTGCTGCTGTGGGGTGGAGCCTCCACTGATCTGAATGGAATAATTAAAACTTCCAAAAGCTTCTGCAGATATCTGACCACTAACGGTTATTCTTCCATTCGAATACACAGCCGAAACCCCTTGAGGAAGCCCAGTGGCGTTGATTTGAATAGAAACATCACATATATTCGATACCTCATAGGTGATGGGAGTAATGCTATTTCCTGATAATAAGGTTTGATTGGCGTTGCTATTTCCTGTTGGGGAATTTAGCACCCACTCTAGGCCCCAATTGGGATAATTACTCGAATCTAAAGCACTTTGATCGGCAAAAGATTCAGGAGCCTCAGAAATTTGAGAAACACACCAATTCGATATGTCTTGATTGAAATTGGAGGCATAGGTGAACATCGAATCCATCTCCAGAACCGCAGAAGTATCCCACGATCCCACAGCTCCATTAAAACTTTCAGCAAAAGCAAACATCCGAATCATATCTACTACTTGAGCGGTATTCCAAGCTGCCATACTTTGATTGTATGCTGTTGCTCCTTGAAACATACTTTGCATCGAGGTTACCGAACTTACATCCCACCCACTAATGGACTGGTTAAAAGCTCTTGCTTTTAAAAACATACTGCGCATACTGCTTACGTTGGAAGTATTCCAGTCGCCTATGCTCTGATTAAACACATGGGCTTCATTAAACATTCCGCCCATATCCGAAACCGAAGAAGTGTCCCAATTCCCTATGGGTTGATTAAAGGTTTCGGCATAGTTGAACATGTTGGACATAAGGGTCACCGATTGCGTATCCCAGTCGCCTATGGGTTGATTAAAATTGGAAGCGTGGGTAAACATGGCCCCCATGGATGTGACCGCTGCTGTGCTCCATCCCGAAATATCTCCGTTAAACTGGGTAGCAAAGGCAAACATTCGTTCCATAGAGGTGACGTTAGAGGTATCCCAACGGTTCATGTTTTGGTTGTATACACTTGCCCCATGAAACATATCAGACATATTTGTCACAGCGCTTACATCCCATGCATCTATAGACTGATTGAAGGCCCGAGCTCGGTAAAACATAGCAGTCATGTCCGTAACCCGCTGCGTATTCCAATGCTCTAAGGGCTGATCAAAAGTCTCAGCATCCTGAAACATCCGACCGAAGTTGGTGGCTTGAGATGTGTCCCAATGTCCTATGGGCTGATTGAATGCTGTTTGACCTTCGAAGAGTCTTGAAAAATTAGACACTTTTGAGGTACAAATCCGACTAAGATCGTCTCCGTTGGCAACCATATTTCTGAGTTGCTCTTCACTAACAATGGTATATGTCACGCCATCAATTTCGCCCGAATCACCCACAGAACTCCATTCGTAGGCTTTGATGGTATGTCCATTTTCATCTAAAAAAATGGGATTCTGCATATTCCCATTTTCATCCACGGGAACTCCTGGTGGGGTATTATTATCCTGATCGATACTATCTACAATGCCATCGCCATCCATATCGCCCTGTTCACAATCCAAAGACAAAACAACCCCTTCTCCATAACACCAGGAACGTTGTTCTTGATCTTCTAACTGGCCAACATCCTGACAAGGAGGGTGGTTATCCATTTGAGATTGGCTTACAGTTATGCACGACAAGTCCGGATTTCCGTTAGCCGTTAGAAAACGGAGAAGAGGATTATTTGAAATATTTAATGCGTTTAGTCTGTTGCCCTCCACAAATAATACTTCTAGTGATTCGAAAGGTGAAACCTCCACTTGTTCTAGATTATTCCCATGAATTTGAAGTTTTCTTAAAGGTGCTTCGAGAGGTAATTGTAGGCTTGTAAGTTGGTTGTTTTCTGCCACTATAATTTCTAATTGGTTGTTTTGGGATAAATCCAAAGATTCAAATTGGCCCGCAGAAACATACATATAATTCAATGCTGGATAGCGTTCAAAAGGGAATGCTGTCAGAGGAGTGAATCCCATCACCAAGTATTCCAAGACTGTTGAGCTTGGTGCCACGAGACTATCCAAGGGCAACTGGTTGAGTTGGAGTGATCTTATGGAAGTTAGGGTTGACAAATCTAGAGTCGAAATTTCATTCGCATTTAAATTTAAATGTGCTAGAGCTGTATTGTTTTGAAGATTGACCTGTGTTAAGTTATTCTCCGATACATTGAGATCGGTCAAAGACTCAAAATCTTCAATTCCAACCAAACTTGAAATGGATAAATCTCGTAGATCCAATTGGTTCAGTTCTGAGATAGCGTTGGTTCTGACATAATCGTCTTGGGTGTCGTCCAACCCTAGGTCAATCAATTTTTGCTCAAAATTATTATCGGGGATATAGGTTAAATTTTCGTTGTAGTTTTCATCTTTATCTCCTTCAAGCGAATCATCACAGACATCTAGCAGGGATATGGTGAAAGAAATTACCCCATTGGATATGAATATATTGGTTAATTGTCCTGCTGGGGTATCCAAAATACTCAACTCAATGGAGGTTTCGTTTGTAACACTAAAAGTCCCTTGAAAAAGTCCTTGACTGGAATATATCTTAAAGCTACCGTCAGAATTAAATTGCAAAGAGGTAATTCCACAATTTTGCTGAGATCCTTTACTCGTTGTATTTCTTCTAATTTTCCATTTGCCCACAATAATTGTAGGATCATTAATTAAATGAGGATCAACGCCATAGTCTTTTTGACATTGAAGAAACGTTAAGGCTAAAGCGAAGCACAAAAGTGAGTAAACGTATTTGAAAGGCATAAAAGAAATTTTAGTTCAATTTGACACGATTCCTTTTTATTTTTTGTTCATATATTGTTCATTTATGAAGTCAAAAGAATATTTTGTTGAGCAACTTAAACTCGAGTGTCAAAAATTACTGGGCTATCGAATTAAGAGTCATTCCGATATTCTAAACTTGGAGATTGTCATCAATGAAAATTCTAAAGAGAAGATTAGTTTATCTTCTTTACGCAGATTTTTCAATTTTATCCCTACCACAAAAGCTAACAATAGAACTTTAAATCAAATTTCAGTTGCTTTAGGATTTGAAAACTTCCCTGCTTTTTGCCGTCAAAAAAATTATACCAATGGCTGGGCCTATAACGATCGACTCGTTCAGGTAGAACGTTCCGGAAAATTGACTTCAGAAGATTTAGACTTTCTTCAATCCCATAAAAGAGAAAACTATTTTCACTTCGGCTATTTTATCTATCAACTGTTATTAAAGCACAAGTTTGAATTATTGAATTTGATATTTGAACACCAAGAATTATTCCCTGAGTATGGAGATACTCCAGGAGAAATAAGTGACTTGATGGGTGTTGGTATACGACAATTGGAGCCTGAAATCTTAGATCATTTGGTGCCGTATTTAGATCACAACTATAATCTTCGAACTTATTTGATGTATTTCTTTGTGGATTACAGCTATTTTCACGGCTGGTATCTGTATTTACTCAATAAAATAGATACCCCTTTGGCTCATGATCAACTGTACAGAAAACTGATTAATAATCTGTTTGCCTACTACCAAAATAAAAAACTTAAACCGCTTCCAAAAGTTGATCTATCGAGTATACACCCCATCCTACACGGCCGTTATGTGGGACAGCGCATTTTGATGGGAGCATCCGAAGAAATCATATTTTCTGAGTTAAAACCCGAATACGATATTCAATCTTACTTTTATGAAATTTTTCCGATGCTGATTGCATTAAAACGCTTAGATGTGATCCAGAAGATTGAAAAATTATATTACGAAATCCTAGTTACCCCTGGATTAACAACATTTGAAGACAAAAAAGCAATTGCTCTGATCAGCTTTTCCTATTTAAATATTTTCAACGGGAATATAAAGGAAGCACAAATCAATTTATCTTTTGTTAAGCCTCAAAGCTTATTGAGATCTTACCAACAATATTTTGAACTCTTGAGTTATATCCCGCTCTATCATATAGCAGTTCATTTGGGGAATAAAAAAAGAGCTCAAACACTAGTGCAAGATTATAAGTTCTTGGCTGCAAAATTGAAATTCCCTTTCTTTTCAAAAAGTTTTTTGGTGAACTATTTTAGTTGAATCCCAGAGAAAACAGCAGTCCAATGGACAAAAACACCCCGAACCATTGAAACAAAGAAGGCTTTTCTTTAAACCATATATAAGCCGTTAGAAGAGCTGCAACCGGATAAAAGTGTGAGATTAGATTGACCTTATAAATAGGATATACGGTGTAAGAATAAAAATACAGAATCAAAGATACACAGGTACAAAAGACTAAGAGGAGGAGTTTAGTATTCACAAATACTTGGGGTTCTAAACGGATACCTCCCTGCATAAAAACCATACCCGCAATACATAAAAGAACGGTAAATTCTTGGATTAGGGTAGCTTGCAAATTTCCTAAAACAGGAATCGGAATTCCCATTAACGGATAGGCTATTCCAAAACATAGGGAAGCCCCTAAACCATACCACAACCCCTTTTGAATCTTAAATCGGAAATTATTAAGAA
>WTJH01000089.1 GCA_011524915.1 Flavobacteriales bacterium
CGCAATTGGGCGTCAAATCTTGTTCTTCGATCCATATGCGTCAGTATATGTTCCATACCCGTTAAGGTCGCATAGCATTGGAACCAATCCTGTTCTCGAATGATTCGACTGATTTTTTCAAAAGATGCTGGGAGTAGATGTAGATGCGACGCTAAGACATCGTAAAAATCGGATGCAAATATGTCTAAGGAACTGGAATGGAAGTGCTTCCAGTCTCGTGCCAACAGATGATCGAAGTACATATCGACCAATACTCGACTGTAGTGCCTATGGGTGGGGAAAAATAAATGTGCAGCCCTTTTGAAGTTGGGGTGTGCATCGGTGTAGGTGTCTATTGCCCGATGCAACAAGATTCCGTGTTGTACCGACGTGGGGAAATTCAAATAATCTTTTCCCTTGATATGATCCGCAATAAAGTTTCCTAATGCGACTTGTGGGTGGTCTCCAGAAAGATAGACATGTGCTAAATAATTCACCCTTCAAATGTAGTTTGTTTTTCCACACCAGTAAATGGAGTTTTGTACATTTAGCCTCATTAAAATTGATTCATGACACTTATCAAATCCATATCTGGTTTTCGGGGTACTATAGGGGGAGCTCCCGAAGAAAATTTAACTCCCATTGATGCCGTTCGATTTGCAGCGGCTTATGCCACTTTATTGTTGGAGCAACACCCCAAGTCTTGTGCTGTTGTTTTAGGTCGCGATGCACGCTTATCCGGGCCTATGCTTTATGAACTTGTTGCACAGACCTTGATAGGGATGGGAGTGGATATTATTGATTTAGGCCTTTCTACCACACCAACGGTTGAAATGGCAGTAGTTTTTGAACAAGCACAAGGGGGAATTATCCTTACCGCCAGCCATAATCCTAAAGAATGGAACGCCTTAAAACTCTTGGATTCGTCTGGAGAGTTTATTGCGGCCGAAACGGGGAAAGCCTTATTGGATCTCGTGGCACAGGATGCGTATACCTTTGCGCAAGTCGATGATTTGGGTAGCCGTAGATGCGCTGACAATGCTTTAGAACAACATATCGATGCCATCTTGGCTCTGGACCTTGTAGACGCTTCCTTAATCGCGAAGCAAAATTTTAAGGTGGTAGTCGATGGAGTCAATTCTTCTGGGGGGATTGCAGTTCCGCAACTCCTAAAAGCCCTCGGAGTGGAAACCATTCCCTTATACTGCGATCCTACGGGGCATTTCCCGCACAATCCCGAACCCTTAGAAGAGCACTTAGGTGATCTTCGAGCCTTAGTCGTTCAAGAACAGGCCCATTTTGGGATAGTTGTTGATCCGGATGTAGACCGCCTTGCGTTTGTAGACGAAAAAGGGCAAATGTTTGGAGAAGAATACACTTTAGTGGCCTGCGCAGATTTTGTTTTATCCCAAAAATCTGGAAATACCGTTTCTAATTTATCTTCAACTAAAGCTTTAAGTGACGTAACTAAAAAACTTAATGGCGAATATTTTGCCTCTGCAGTTGGAGAGCTTAATGTTGTTCAGTTAATGAAAGCCAAACAAGCTGTAATTGGCGGAGAAGGAAATGGGGGAGTCATTCTGCCTGAATTGCATTACGGAAGAGATGCCCTGGTAGGGATTGCCTTGTTTTTGACCCATCTGGCACAAAAACAAATCCAGGTTTCGGAGCTTCGAGCAACTTATCCCAACTACTTTATGGCTAAATTAAAAATCAATTTAGCTCCCGAAATGGATGTAGATGCCCTATTGCATCAGATCCAACAAATTTATGCTGAGCAAAAGCCCTTGACTATTGATGGGGTCAAGATTCCTTTCGATAATTCTTGGGTGCATTTACGAAAATCCAACACTGAGCCCATCATCCGAGTTTATACGGAAGCTCCATCAGCTGCGGAAGCACAAGCCTTGGGCGAACGATTTGTTCAGGAATTAGAAGAGTTGAGTAATTCTTGAGACGCTTTATGCCGATGCTTAAAGCGGTTATGACTCCATAAGTATTGATTGGGGTCGGTATGTATTTGCGCTTCCAACCAGTCGGTAAATGTATCTGTAATTTCTCTAGGGGCTGTCGCTTTAGGATCGTCGGTCAATACGCTAAAATCGACTTCATAATAACCGCGTTTTACCCGTTGAATATCGGCAAAAACGATCCCTAAATTATATTTCTTAGCCAAGTCTTCTGCTCCTGTAAATACAGGTACAGGCACGCCTAAAAAGGTGCGCCAATAGGTTTTGGGTCTTGGGCGGGGAGACTGATCACTTGCAAAGCCATAAACTCCATAAACTTGATTGGTATAATGTTGTTCTAAGGTTCTTTTGACTTCATAGCGAGAAATCAGATAGGCGTTGTGTTTTTTACGGATACGACGAACCAAACGGTCGAAATAGCTGTTTTCTAGCGGGGTGTAAATCCCATAGCCAGGGGCTTTCATATGATAGCCCAAAGACATCATCCATTCCCAGCTAGAGTAGTGTCCGCACATAATGATAGCCCCTCTTTTTTGATCGAAAAATTGAGTAAGCGCTTCTATATTCTTGGGAATAAATCTTTTTCGCATGGCTTTTTCACCCATGCCCATAGACTTAATCATTTCTAAAAAAACATCACTCATATGCGTATAATACGCCCGAATGATATCCTCAACTTCTTGAGCGTTTTTTTCAGGAAAGGCCAATTCAATGTTTTTTCGAATCACTTTGATCCGATACTTCAAAACCCGGTAGTTCAATAGAGAAACTCCGTCTGACAGGGCATACAACAGGGGAAAGGGTAAGCGGGATATTAAAAACAACAAGGGGTATACCGCAATAAAAATTAAGAGTTGCAAGGGCAGAAAAATTTTGTTTCAAAGATAGTATATTTACCTACAAACCCACTTATGCTTGCAATTCCACCTCCAGCTTTAGTCCTGATATTGATCAATGTTTTGCTATCCTACAGGGCTTTTCGTTCGCCAGGAATGTTTGATCGACTGTGTTTTCAGATAGCTCCCATCAAAAGAGGGGAGTCGTTTCGTTTTCTAACAGCTGGCTTTATTCATGTCGATTCTTCCCATTTGCTATTCAACATGGTTTCCTTTTATTTTTTTGCAGCTCCTGTCTACTATGCCTTGGGAAGCTTTCGGATGGTTTTGTTGTATGTTGTAAGTCTTTTGGCTGGGAATGTATTGGCGTATTTTTTTCACCGTAAAAATGACAATTACACCGCCGTTGGTGCTAGTGGAGCTGTATCAGGGATTGTGTTTTCGGCTATATTACTGTATCCAGAAATGCAATTGGCACTTATCTTTTTACCCATCCCTATGCCGGGTTATGTCTTTGCATTGGGCTACCTGGCCTATACACTATACGGAATCTATGCGCAACGCGACCGCATTGGACATACAGCTCATTTTGGAGGTGCACTGGGCGGAATTGTACTGGCCGGATTGTGGGAGCCTCAGGCTGTCCTCCAACAGCCGCTCATCCTAGGTGCAGCCGTAGTGGTATGCTTGGGTATCGGAATTTTGATGTGGCGCAGGGGTTAACTACTGCAGTAATTCCCCAATTTTTTGATCTAAAGCTGCTCCGCGAAGCCCTTTTGCTATGATACGGCCTTCAGCATCCAACACAAAAGAAGCAGGAATGGCGCGGACACCATAAAGTTTCGCAATTGGATCTTGCCAGTATTTCAGGTTGGAAACATGATTCCAGATCAAGCCGTCATCAGCAATTGCTTTTTCCCAACTGGCTTTGTTCTTATCTAAGGAAACCGCAACAATTTCGAGGCCTTTATCGTGGTATTTGTTATACGTACGAACCAAATTTGGATTTTCTACTCGACACGGACGACACCAGGAGGCCCAAAACTCTACAATAGTGACTTTTCCCATTTTGGATTTAAGGGAAAGCGTTTCTCCTGTTGGGGTGGGACCACTAAAATCAGGAGCCAGATTGCCTTCCATCCCCACGGGTTGTTTGATGTTAGCAATCTTAGTTGAAATATTTTGTGCGGCTTTACTGTTTTGGATCGCAGGCTCAAAAGCGGCTATATAGGTTTTGGCTTCTTGTGCATTTACGATTTTGCTGTTTACAAAGCGCTCCAGTAATAGTGCAGATAGGTAAGAGCTTGTTTTTTCTTTTAAGATACCCATCTCGTAGTCTCGTACCTGCTTTTGTATATCGGTATATTGCTCTCGAAGGTCTGCCACTAGAAGACTGTCTTTGCTTAATGCTGCTTTTTGCATTTCTGCCGAAATGGAATTTACTGCCTCCATAAATTCAACCGTTTCTTGGCGATAGGTGGATAGATCCGTATTGGAAGGAGTTCCAACGACCTTAGATACTCCTAAACTATCCTTGTAGAGCGTTGCTTTGATGGTTCCGGGCTCAATGATCACAGGATAGTTCCCATTGACACCTTCAACCAACAAAAAATTAATATCTATTTGATCTACGGTTCCTTGTAATTTAAACGCTCCGTTTTTGACTTGAGCCGAATCTAATCGTTGGGGTTGGTTGTTGGCATCCGCAACTACACGGTATACCCACTTATCTTCGCATCCCTCAATTTCACCTGCAATGGTAAAACCAGAATCATCTCCAGTACATTGGATAAATAAAGCAACAAACGAACAAACGAATAGATATAAATAGGTCTTTTGGAAAAACATAAGCGTCAATAATGTTTAAAAAATTTCAGCTAAGTTAAATAAATAATGGATGGCTCCGCTTAAATTAGCTACTTGTGAATAAGAGAGTAACAAATCGTGTATTTGAAGAGCTTTCTCAGGCTATTTCTGGGGATATCAAGTGGGATCTAACCCACCAAATGCTGTATGCTACCGATGCTTCTGTTTACCGAAGATATCCTGTGGCTGTTGTTTTTCCCAAAACTCCAGCGGATATACCAGTGGTTTTAGATTTTTGCCAAAGACATCAATTGGGGTTTATCGCCAGAACAGCCGGTACATCCTTGGCAGGACAATGTGTTGGAGAAGGGGTTGTAGTAGACTTTTCCAAATACATGAATCAAATCTTGGACTTTGATCCTGATAAAAAACAAATTCGGGTTCAGCCAGGAATCATTCGAGATGAACTGAATGCTTATTTAAAACCCTATGGGCTTTTCTTTGGGCCCAACACCTCTACTTCCAATCGCTGTATGATTGGTGGGATGGTGGGGAATAACTCTTCTGGAACTACTTCTATCAAATATGGGGTCACCCGAGATAAGGTTTTGAGGATTCAGGGGTTTTTAGCCGACGGGAGGCCTGTTGACTTTGGTTCTCAAGGAAGTGCTAGCGAGGGTCCCACTCAGGCTATGGAAGACTTTCTTCAGCAGAAAGTAGCAGATCCAGAGCTTCAGAAGGAAATCCACAAGGCCTATCCTTTAGCTTCGGTTCATCGACGGAACAATGGATATCCTTTGGATTTATTCCTGCAGCAGTCTTCCTTTAATGTAGCGCCCTTTTTAAGCGGAACGGAGGGTACTCTGGTTGTCAGCACAGCGATCACACTGGACTTGGACGATTTACCTCCCAAACACCAGCGACTGGTAGCCGCTCATTTTAGAACCGTATCCGAATCTCTTCAGGCCGTGGGCAGAGCCATGAAACACAGCTTATATACCTGTGAGTTGATGGATAAAATCATCTTGGACTGCACCAAAAACAATCGAGAGCAAACCGAAAACCGATCATTTGTAGAAGGAGACCCTGGTGCATTACTTTTTTTAGAGGTTCGAGCAAATACGCCTCAGGAGGCTGATGCTCAGGTGGAAACACTTTTGAAAGATCTAAGTCAAAATACAGAGGCTTACGCCTTACCCGTCCTTGAAGAATCGGCTTGTCAAAAGGCTTTTGATCTTCGAAGCGCAGGTTTGGGGCTTTTGGGGAATATTATTGGAGACGACAAGGCAGTTGCCTGTATTGAAGATACGGCAGTGCCCTTAGAGCAATTAGCCGCATATATTGAGGATTTTGAAAGTTTGATGCAAAAATATGGTCAAGATGTAGTTTACTATGCGCATGCAGGAGCAGGGGAGTTGCATCTACGTCCCATTTTAAATCTAAAAAAGCAAAAAGATATAGACGATTTTAAGGCAATTACCTTAGACGTGGCACATTTGGTAAAATCCTATGGAGGTTCTATGAGTGGCGAGCATGGAGATGGTATTGTACGTTCAGAAACACTGCCTATTGTTCTTGGAGATCGCATCATGACCGAACTCAAGGATATTAAACATCATTTTGATCCCAATAATATTCTTAATCCTGGAAAAATTGTGGATCCGTATCCGATGGATCAACATCTGAGATATAAACCCGAACGAGAAGAACCCGAAATTGCGACCTTTTTGGATTTTTCCAAGGAAGGCGGTTTGTTGCGGGCTGCAGAAAAGTGTAATGGGTCTGGAGACTGCCGCAAAACTACTGAGGTAGGGGTGTTGTGCCCCAGTTATCGAGCTACTAAAAATGAGATCGATTCGACTCGAGGACGAGCCAATGTACTGCGAGAGGTATTGACCCAACAAAAGAAACCTTTTGACTCCCCAGAATTGAAAGCTGCCTTGGATCTTTGTGTCAGTTGTAAGGCGTGCCAAAGCGAATGCCCGAGCTCTGTTGATGTCGCGGCCTTTAAGGCCGAATATCTCTATCAGCAAAAAAACAAGCCTAAGCTTAGAGACTATGTTTTTGCCTATACCGGAAAACTAAATGCCCTCAATGCAAGATTTCCATCCTTATTTAACTTTTTCACTCAGGCAAATACTTCTGGGAAATGGATCAAAAAACTTTTAGGTGTCGCTCAAGAAAGACATATACCAAAAGTTGAGAAGTCGATATTTAATCAACTTAAAGACAATTCATTAGATCATACAGATCTGTATTTATATTTGGATGAATTCAGTGCTTACCAGGAAACCCACATAGCACTAAAATCCTATGAGTTGTTAACGGCTTTAGGGTTTAAGGTAGGAGTTTTGTCCCCTTCAGAAAGCGGACGGACCTATATTTCGAAAGGATTTCTAAAGCAAGCACAAAAATGTGCCCAAAAAAATATTGAGCGCTATAGCCCCATCATCTCTGAAGCCTGTCCATTGGTGGGTATTGAACCTTCAGCTGTTTTAACTTTTACGGACGAGTATCTCAAACTGACGTCTCATTCCCAAAAAGCAACTGCTTTGGCTCAGAATTGTATGACGATCGAAAGCTTTTTGTTTAGAGCCTACCAAAGAGGGCTTGTCAAAACAGAACAATTCAGCAATCAAATCAAGGAGATCAAGGTACATACGCACTGCTATCAAAAGGCTTTGGGAAAAAGTTCAGAAACCGTCCAATTATTAGGGATTCCAAAAAATTTTACCGTGTCCCTTATTGCTGCTGGATGTTGTGGCATGGCGGGATCTTTCGGTTATGAAAAAGAGCACTACGCTGTGAGTCAGACGATTGGAAACGACCGTTTGTTTCCAGCTATTGCGCAAAGTTCAAGCGACACCATTATAGCAGCCAACGGGACAAGCTGCAGACATCAGATCTTAGAAGGGGTGGGAAAAGCAGCCCAACACCCCATAGAAATTCTTTGGGAAGCACTGCAAACATCAAGCAAATGATTTCCCTTATCTTCGCATTTTAAAAATTATGGCAGGAAACAGTTACGGAACCTTATTTAGGTTAAGCACTTTTGGAGAATCTCACGGCCCCGCATTGGGAGGAGTAATAGACGGATGCCCTCCGGGTATAGCGTTGGATTTAGAGGCCATACAAGCCGAGCTCAATCGACGAAAACCAGGACAGTCGGCAATTGTAACCCAGCGGAAAGAGCCGGATACGGTTGAATTTTACTCTGGAATTTTTGAAGGAAAAACGACCGGAACCCCTTTGGGTTTTTTGATTCATAATACCAATCAAAAATCTAAGGACTATTCCCATATCAAAGATCAATATCGACCTTCGCATGCAGACTATGTATACGAAAAGAAGTATGGACTACGCGACTATAGAGGCGGTGGTCGGAGTTCGGCTCGAGAAACGGCCAGTAGAGTAGTGGCGGGAGCTGTAGCCAAACAGTTTTTAAAAGACATCAAAATTCAAGCCTTTGTCTCAGCCGTAGGACCTTACTTTTTAGATAAACCGACCCAAGAATTGGATTTTTCAGTAATCGAACAAAACCCTGTTCGCACCCCAGATAAGGCATTTGCGGAGCAAATGGAAGCTTATATCAAAGAAATTCGTAAAGCCGGAGACACCGTTGGAGGGCAGGTCAAATGTGTCATTAAAAACGTTCCTGTGGGATTGGGAGAACCTGTTTTCGATAAGTTGCATGCCGAGCTAGGAAAAGCCATGCTTTCCATAAACGCTGTTAAAGGCTTTGAATATGGCAGTGGTTTTGCAGGCTCCCAAAGAAAGGGGAGTGAGCATAACGACCTCTTTAATGCCGATGGCAGTACTCAAACCAATCATTCGGGAGGTATTCAAGGAGGGATCTCCAATGGGATGGATATCGAATTCAATGTGGCTTTTAAGCCCGTTGCAACGATTATGCAGGACCAACCGACGATCAATAAAGCAGGTGAAGCGGTGGTAATGCAAGGAAAAGGAAGGCACGATCCCTGTGTGGTCCCACGTGCAGTACCTATCGTAGAAGCTATGGCTGCCTTAGTTTTAGCTGATTTTGTGCTTTTGAATAGAACCTATCAAAAATGAAAAAATTAGCCTTACACTGGAAAATTCTAATTGGAATGTTTGCCGGGGTTGTTTTTGGCGCCCTGATGGCCCAACTTCCTCAAGGGGCGCAGTGGGTGTCGGATTGGGTCAAACCTTTGGGAACCATCTTTATCAATGCCTTAAAGCTTATCGCTATGCCTTTGATCTTGGCATCTTTGATCAAAGGAGTTTCCGATCTTAAAGATTTATCCAGCCTATCGGCTATGGGGGGACGCACCATAGGAATCTATATCTGTACCACCGTTTTTGCCGTGAGTTTGGGTTTAGGACTGGTTAATCTAATCCGCCCAGGAGACAGCATACAAGAAAGTACCCGAGAAGAGCTTGTAGAGGCCTATAAGGCCGGAGCAGACGAAAAGCGTGCCGTGGCACAACAACAGCGCGAAGCAGGACCCTTACAGCCTTTGGTTGATTTGGTGCCTGCGAATATCTTTCAGGC
>WTJH01000033.1 GCA_011524915.1 Flavobacteriales bacterium
CTCCTTGATTTTGAGCATAAAGATAGGGAAAATAAAACAAGCAAAGTAAAAATTGGGGAACTCGCATAAGTGTTATTTAAAATTAGTCTAAATTAATAAAACTTTGCGAATATAAAATCAAAAATAAAGCGATCCTAAAATTAATTTTTGAACTGATTAATCTGCTCCAGCATATATGCAATATCTGCTTCAGACATCCCCGCATGTAACTGAATACGGACACAACTTTCATTTTTAGGAACTACGGGAAAACTCAGTGCGGTTGCTAAAATCCCCTGACGAAATAAATATTCGACTAAACGAATACTTTTTTTGGACGCTCGGGTAAGAATGGGAACAATGGGATGCGGACCTGGAATACTTTCTAAAGATAGCCCTTTCCGAAACTGAAGCCTCCTGTGTTCTAGCTGGAGTAAGCTTTGTTGTCCTGCTGCCTGTCCTAAGAGTTCTACGGCTGCTAAAGCAGCTGCTGCTTCTGCAGGACTAATGGGATTGGTGTAGATATAAGTGTCCCCCTTTTGCTTAAGAAATTCAATTAAGGTAGGAGAACCCAGTACAAATCCCCCATTGACCCCTAAAGCTTTTCCCAAGGTACCCACGACTATGGCAGAGCGGGTATGCGTATAGGCTAGTGTGCCTTGCCCCAAGGGTCCATAGGCCCCTATTCCGTGCGAATCGTCAACAACAACACAAATCCCCTCTTCAAATTGCGAACTGTAGTGTTCCGCTAAAATTTGAATCGAGGCCAGTGGGGCCACATCTCCTCTCATACTGAAGACTCCATCGGTGAGGATACAAATACGTTTAAACTTTTGAGAAACGTTTAAAATTTTAGCCTCCAAGTCCTGAAGATCCCCATGCAGATATATCGCCTTTTGATCTTTTTGAACTCCTGCCATTCGCAAGCCGCGGATAAGACTGTTATGATTGAGGGCATCGGAAATCCAAAACGTATCTGGTGTTTGTAAGGCACTGATCAAGGATAAGTTTGCCGCATAAGCGGAATTAAAGATACAAGCTGCAGGATAGTTCATAAACTTTGCAAGCGCTTTTTCTAAAGCAGCATGGGGACTGAAAGTCCCGTCTATAAACCGAACAGCTCCGGGGCCCAATCCATAGGTAGCCGTCGCTTGTTCTGCAGCAGCTATCAATTTTGGGTGCTGACTCAATTGTAAATAATCATTTGAATTGGCTCGAATAAATGCCCCTTCAAAACCTTCTAAATATACCCGGTTGTCTGGGGCTCGACCCCGAATGACTCGTTCCGGGACTTTATAAAGTCCTTGTCGTTTTAAGCGAAGTAATTCGTGTTGGAGATTTCGGTCTAAAGCGTCATACATGCGTTTGTTTTTGAAGGTGAAACAGCATGGTCCGAACCATATCCTTGAATTGATATTGTGGATTCCAACCCCACTCTTCTCTTGCCCAAAGGTCATTGATCCGTTCGGGCCAACTGTTGGCAATTTGTTGTCGGAGGGGATCCACTTCAAAACACAATTCAAAATCAGGATAATATTCCCGAAGAGCCGCATGGAGTTCAGCTACCGAAAATTGCATGGCTGTAAGATTGTAAACCACACCGCTGTGAAGACAGCAACGATCGGTTTGCATCAACTGTAATATTCCCCGAATAGCATCGTCTATATAGACCATGTCTAAAGTCGTATCCGCCTCTAAATAACTGGTATATACCTTTGTGTTTTGGGCCGCATAAAACATTTCCACTGCATAGTCGGTTGTCCCGCCCTGAGGACACACCTGATGTGAAATAACCCCGGGTAATCGAATCGATCGTATATCCATTGAGTACTTATGATGATAATACTCACACAAGAGTTCCCCGGCTAATTTGGTGGTCCCATAAATCGTTTTGGGACGCATCATACAGTTTTGAGGGGTATCCAAGGTTGGCGAATCTGCACTAAAAACCCCTATGGTCGAGGGATAAAATACCCGACAGGGGTATTTGCGTACAAGTTCCAGACTGTGAAAAAGACCTATAAAATTGGTCTCCACGGTTTGTTTGGGAAACTTTTCGGCCTTAGAAGACAGCAGTGCAGGTAAATAGTACAGCTGGTCAATGGGATATTGCCGAAACAATGCCTCAAGAGCAGCGGCATCACAACAATCCACCCTTTCAAAGGGACCTTCGGCCAAAAAGTGGTCCGAGGGAGTTCGTATATCTGCTGCTAAAACAGCCTGAGCTCCTAAAGATTGGCGAAGATTTTGGGTAAGTTCAAGGCCCAGTTGGCCTAGAGCACCGAGAACGAGAATCATAGCTTTTGATTTGGGTAACTTAAAGGTAGTATTATTCCTGTAGAAGAAGGCTATTCTCCAGTAGAATTAATCCATGGAAAAACTTTGCTAGAGCTTTATTAGACTTGTTGTTCCATCAACTTTTGAAGATTTGCTCCAAATTGTTTTTTTAGCTTTCGAGCGTGTACATCATAGTCTTTAGGATTTTCCCATAACTGCTTAGGATTCAAAAGCTCTGCAGGAACTTCAGGACAAAAATCAGGAATTTGAAAATCAAAAACGGTGGAGGTTGTAAAGGCAGAAGCAGGTATTTTATCTTCTAAAACTGCATCGATAAGAGCTCTTGTATAACGCAAAGCTATACGTTCTCCCACCCCATATGGCCCCTTGATCCATCCGGTATTCACCAACCAAACTTGAGTGTTATTTTCCTTGATTTTTTGTTCTAATAAATGACCGTAAACCATCGGGTGCAAAGGCATAAATGGTGCTCCAAAACAAGCCGAAAATACGGCCTGAGGCTCCTGAATATCCCATTCTGTACCGGCTACTTTAGCGGTATAGCCCAATAAAAATTGAGTGACGGCCTGCTCTGGGCTGAGTTTGCTTAAAGGAGGCAGCACCCCAAAGGCATCGCAACTGAGGAAAAAAATATTTTTGGGAGCCTCTCCAACAGAAGGCTTTTGAATGTTTTTTAAGTATTCCAAAGGATAGGAAACTCTCGTATTTTCGGTGATGGAATCATCAAAAAAGTCGACCCGATCGGTATCCGGAACAAAACCGACATTTTCCAAGAGCGCGCCTGGACGTATGGCCTGAAAAATTTCTGGTTCCTGAGCAGGATCCAGATCAATAGTCTTGGCATAACAGCCGCCCTCAAAATTGAAAATCTAATTCTCCCTACTCCATCCGTGCTCGTCGTCACCAATGAGTTTTCGATGAGCGCATGAAGAAAGCGTTGTTTTTCCCGTACCTGAAAGTCCAAAAAATAGCGCTGTATCGCCCGCAGTTCCCACATTGGCCGAGCAGTGCATCGGAAGGGTATTTTTATAGGTTGGAAACAAAAAATTTAAAACCGAAAAAATTCCTTTTTTAATCTCTCCAGTATAGGCCGTGCCACCGATAAGAATCATTTTTTGACTGAAATTAATCACACTGAAGTTGGGGGCATATGTCCCGTGACGAGCAGGATGGGCTTCAAATGAAGGGATACAAAACACACTCCATTCGCTCTGAAAGGACTCCATTTCTGCTGGGGAGGGGCTTAAAAACATATTATGAACAAACAAACTAGACCAGGGGAGTTCGGTGGCTACAGTTAAACCGAGCCGATGGGCCTGCTGCCCCCCAATAAATACTTGTTGGATATAAAGCTCTTTCTTTTGAATATATGCCATCATATCCAAATACAACTGTTCGAAATGTGTCTTTGAAAATGGAATATTAATAGAACTCCAATCTACCCTAGATTCGGTTATTTCGTCCCGAACAATGAATCGATTTTCTGGAGACCTCCCTGTAAATCGACCGGTATGTACTGCAATAGCACCAGAATCAGCGCGTCTAACATCTGGCAATTCTAGGGAATGATCGATCAGGATTTCGGGGGATAAATTCCAAAACAGTTGGGTTTTTTCTAACTGATGTTGTTCTTGGAATAGTTGGAAACTGGAGAACTTTTGAGGTTTCATGGCTTCTGAGATTTGGGGTTTATACAAAGAAGTGTACAACGAATGTATAGAGAAGTTTCGGAAATGAAACCAAATGTAACCACAAAAAAAAGCCCTCCTTTTAACGGGAAAGCTTCTCAGAAGTTGCAACGTTTAAAAACGGGCAACACACAACATTTTAAAAGCGGTCTGGACGGGACTCGAACCCGCGACCCCATGCGTGACAGGCATGTATTCTAACCAACTGAACTACCAGACCTTTTTGCGCATGCAAAGATACACGCGAAAATTTATTGTCCAAACCTTTTCGAACGAAAGTCTTTATTTTACTGGAAATCAATACAGCAGAAAGGCCTAAATTCGAAAGATTCGAACTATTTTACCTTACATAGCGGCATCTAATGCTTCGCTATAGGTTGTTTTGGGAGCAACACCCACTTGGCGATTGACAAGTTCTCCCCCTTTAAATACCAATACGGTAGGGATATTTCGAACGCCATATTTAGCTGCAAACTCTTGATTGGCATCTACATCTACTTTCCCGACAACAGCTTTGCCCTCATATTCTTGACTGAGTTCGTCAATGATAGGGCCTACCATACGGCAGGGACCACACCAAGCTGCCCAAAAATCAACCATTACAGGTTTGTCGGATTGTAAAACGACTTCATCAAATGTTGCGTCAGTAATTTCTAAGGCCATAATTTTATTTTTAGCTAAAATAAATCATTTGTCTGGGTTTACAGAAGGGCTACCATCAATTTTAACAATAGGCACATTGTGAGATATAATGCTTTTATTTTATAGTAAAATGCTGATTTTGCGCCTCCAAAGCTTGTAGTAATTCTTTAGAGATATCCACTTTCTTTCGCTTAGATTTTAAGGGAACCCGAATATTTTCTTGGGGATAAAAGAGTTCAATTTCTAGATTTTTTTCCCCAGGATGCTCGTTTAGAACATTTTGTATTTGCTGAACATCTTCCGACTGAAGTTGCTGTGCATCCAATTGTAAGGTGAGTTTTTTGGCATTGGTATCTAAGGTGTTCTGAAGCATTTCGAACTTTAAAAACTGCATGCGAGGGGCCCCGACTTTTCCGGTTTCACGATTGGTCCAGCCTTCCCTCACGGCAATTTTGATTCTTAAAAATTGATTCACCGCCAAAAAGTGACGAAACTTTAAATATTCCTCTCCAAAAATTTTCAACTCAAACTGATCCGAATAATCTTCCACAACAAAACGAGCCCAGCCTTTTCCATTGCGACTTTCCAAATGCTGAACTTCGTTGACCATCCCAGCTACATAAAACTCTCGGCGAATCATAGGATACAGATCGTCTAAAGCTTTCAGTTGGGTATTGACAAAATGATTGACTTCGTATTTAAAGTCGTCCAAGGGATGTGCAGAAATATAAATGCCTACCACTTCTTTTTCCTTTTGAAGCGTATGCAATCTATTCCATGGATCACAGGGAGGAATGTGCAACACCTGATAGGTAGATTCGGTACTTTCGCCAAACAAACTGGTTTGTGCAGAATTCAGATTTTCTTGATACTTGGCTCCAAACTTTAAGGCTTTTTCTAAAAACATAACCCCTTCTCCGTCCGGATTAAAGTACTGCGCTCGATGGGCTTCTTGGAAAGAATCAAAACCTCCAGCCAAAGCTAAATTTTCAAATGCTTTTTTATTGGCCGCCCGCAGATCTATCTTTTTAACCAAATCAAAAATACTGGCATACCGCTCGTCTTGTCGGCATTCGATAATCGTTTCCACGGCACCTTTCCCAACACCTTTAATGGCCCCCATTCCAAAACGGATGGCCCCCTCATCATTCACCGTAAATTTGTAAAACGACTCGTTGACATCAGGTCCCAAGACCTTGAGTCCCATCCGACGGCATTCCTCCATAAAAAAGGTCACTTGCTTGATGTCGCTCATATTGTTGGACAAAACTGCTGCCATATACTCTGCCGGATAATGAGCCTTGAGATAAGCCGTCTGATATCCAATCCAAGCATAGCAGGTGGAGTGCGATTTATTGAAGGCGTAGGAAGCAAAGGCCTCCCAATCTTTCCATACTTTTTCCAAAATCTCAACATCCAAACCATTGGCTTTTCCTCCGGCTAAAAACTTTGGCTTGAGCTGCTCCAGCAGGGCAAAAATCTTTTTCCCCATAGCTTTTCGCAACACATCGGCTTCCCCCTTGGTAAACCCAGCCAATTTTTGGGAAAGCAACATCACCTGTTCCTGATAGACCGTAATCCCATAGGTCTCCTGAAGATATTCTTCCATTTCCGGGAGGTCATAAGTAATGGGTTCGTCCCCGTGTTTACGGGCCACAAAACTGGGGATATACTCCAATGGTCCCGGACGATACAAGGCATTCATGGCAATAAGGTCCGCAAAAACCGTAGGCTTTAGATCCTTTAAATATTTCTGCATTCCAGCAGATTCATATTGGAATATACCTACCGTATCGCCCCGTTGAAACAACTCATAGGTTTGCGCATCGTCTAGTGGAAAAGTATCTGGGTCGAGTTTAATTCCATGTTTGTACTGGACCAGAGCAACCGTGTCCTTGATAAGGGTCAACGTTTTTAATCCCAAAAAATCCATTTTCAATAATCCTGCATCTTCTACTACAGAATTGTCGAATTGAGTCACAAAAAGATCGGAATCTTTAGCGGTAGCTATGGGTACAAAATTGGTGATGACATCGGGGGTTATAATAACACCACAGGCATGGATTCCTGTATTGCGCAAAGAACCCTCTAACACTTGCGCCTGTTGGATGGTCTGAGCCACTAAATCATCCCCATCCGAAAGACTTTTCAATTCGTTTACCCGCTGGAGTTCGTCGGCTCTAAGTTTGCCTTTCAGCTCCTCATCGCTAAGTCCAAAAATTTTCGATAACTTTATATTGGGGATTAATTTGGCTACCCGATCGGCATCTCCTAAGGGAAGGTCCAAAACCCTTGCTGTATCTCGGATAGAAGACTTGGCGGCCATGGTTCCGTAGGTGATGATTTGAGCCACCTGTTGAGACCCATATTTCTCAATTACATAGTCCATCACCTTAGAACGACCTTCATCGTCAAAATCAATATCAATATCCGGAAGACTCACCCGGTCTGGATTCAGAAAACGCTCAAAAAGAAGATCGTACTGAATGGGATCTAGGTTAGTGATCCCTAAACAGTAGGCTACGGCAGAACCCGCGGCAGAACCTCGACCAGGACCTACCGAAACACCCATATCGCGAGCAGCCGCAATAAAATCTTGTACAATCAAAAAATAGCCCGGGTATCCCGTGTTTTCGATTACTCCAAGCTCAAAATCCAAACGTTCCCGAATGCCTTCATCGATAGTTGTATATCTTTTTTCGGCACCCTGATAGGTTAAAAAACGCAAATAGGCATTTTCCCCTTTTTTACCATCCGAATCATCGGGCTGAAGATAGGCTTCGGGAATATCGAACTTGGGAAGTAGCACATCCCGAGCAAGGGTGTAAGCTTCGATCTGATCTGCAATCTTTTGCGTATTCAGTATCGCTTCAGGCAGATCGGAAAACAGAGTCTTCATCTGTTCCGAAGACTTAAAATAATATTGCTGATTGGGAAAACCAAAACGATACCCTCGACCACGACCAATAGGGGTCGCTTGCTTTTCGCCTTCCTTTACACACAGCAAAACATCATGGGCTGAGGCTTCTTCGGGAGTGGTATAATAGGTGTTGTTTGTGGCCACCAGAGGAAGTTGGTGTTTTTGAGCCAGGGTCTGAAGCACACGATTCGCCCGGTTTTCGTCCTCCTGATCGTGTCGCATCAATTCGATATAAAATTTGTTCGGAAAATGCTCTTTCCACCACAGGAGGGCTTCCTCTGCCTGATGCTCGCCCAGATTGAGAATCTTCGCTGGAATTTCGCCATATAAATTCCCGCTTAAAACGATCAGATCAGAGGCATACTCCAAAACTACTTCTCGATCGATTCTGGGAACATAATAAAACCCCTCTGCATAGGCGATCGAGCTCATTTTGGTCAGGTTTTCATAGCCCTTTTTGTTTTGAGCTAAAAAAACCACTTGATATCCATCGTCCCTTCGGGTCTTGTCGCGCCTATTTTCACAGATATAAAACTCACATCCAATGATGGGTTTAAGCGGTGTCTGATCCTCTTCTAAGGATTTGTTGTGTTGCTCAACGGCCTTGATAAAATGGAAGGCCCCCATAAGATTCGCATGATCCGTGATGGCAACTGCTGGCATTTGATCTTGAACGGCAGTTTCGATCAATTGATGAATACGGGAGGTGGATTGGAGTACCGAAAATTGCGTGTGTACGTGCAGATGCGAAAAGGAAGCCTCACCCAATAAAAGCTGAGCATCGGTTCCAGGTTTCGACTCCTGAGGAAGTTCTTCCGCTTCAACCAAACGAGCCGAAAGATCTTTTAAGTTTTTATGTTTTAAGCCAATGCGTTGTACACTGGACGGAAGCGCCTCTACTAAGGTACTCTGATGGGTTAAACCCTCTGCCGTCTGTGGAAAATTTAGAATCTGACGCTTCACCAATTGAAGAAAACAACGGGTAGTTGCCTCCACATCTGCCGTGGCATTGTGAGCTTCTTCAAAGGGCTGACCAAAAAGTTTTTCGTGTAATTCGGTAAGGGTGGGTAGTTTGAATTTCCCTCCGCGACCTCCGGGAATTTGACACCATTGAGCCGTTGTTTCCGTACAGGTATCTAGAACGGTATATTCTACGAGCTTATTGGGCTGCTGACTTCTCAAAAACTCAGCCCCCATGATGTTCAGATCAAAGGAAACATTGTGGCCCACTACATATTTGGTCTGATCGAGGGCCGAAGAAAAAGCTTCCAAAACATCAGCTAAAGCCACTCCTTCCTTTTGGGCGAGAGCAGTAGAAATCCCATGTACGGTTTCTGACTCATAGGGAATGGTATAGCCATCTGGACGGATAATATAATCCTGATGCTCTACTAAAGCTCCAGAAGCATCGTGCAGCTGCCAAGCTATTTGTACACATCGGGGCCAATTGTCTAAATCGGTTAGAGGGGCATCCCAGCGTTTTGGCAGGCCAGTGGTTTCGGTGTCAAAAATCAGATACATAAAACGAATGTAAACAAATATCTCCCGCAAAGGAGCTGAATTTTATCCTCCTTTTTCAACAAAAAGGAGTAGATCTCAACAAAGGAAAAAGCTTTTCCTAAGGCAGTGGATTTTGTATCTTGAAGCCGTGAAAAAGAAAAAACCGCCACTGCTGCAATTCAGTAGCAGAGGCATATACTGTGCTGTAGCGGATGTATATCTGGATCCTTGGCGCCCAGTGCCCAAGGCATTGATCACCCATGGACATGCAGATCATGCCCGTTGGGGTCATGGACAATATATATGCACCGAGGCAAGCCTTCCCATTCTTAAACACCGATTGGGAAACATACAGCTTTCTGGACGCCCCTATGGAGATCGATTTTTGGTCAATGGAGTTCAATTTTCTTTTCATCCGGCAGGTCATGTACTGGGTTCGGCACAAATTCGAGTAGAATACCAAGGGGAAGTATGGGTATTTACAGGAGATTATAAACTGGAAAACGATGGAGTGTCCACTCCCTTTGAACCGATCCGATGCCATACATTTATTAGTGAATGTACTTTTGGACTGCCTGTATTCGATTGGCAAAACCCTACTGAAATTCACTCCCAAATCAACCACTGGTGGGCTGCTCAAAATTCCGACAAGCGTTCTGCCGTTCTTATGGGCTATTCTTTAGGAAAGGCCCAGCGATTACTCAAGCATCTCGATCCGAATATCGGCCCTATTTATACGCATAGCTCCATTACTGCCATGACCGAAGTAACTTCTGCTCAGGTAGATTTTCCTAAAACTTTAGCACTCAACAAGGAGGTGGATAAAAACGATCTTAAAGGAGCTTTGATTTTAGCTCCTCCTGCCGCCGCAGGGGGTGCTTGGATGAAAAAACTATCGAACCCCAGTACTGGGTATGCCTCCGGCTGGATGAGCTTTAGAGGAGCTCGTAGGCGTAGAGGTTTTGATCGCGGCTTTGTACTCTCCGATCATGCGGACTGGAAAGGTTTGCTCAAAGCTATAAAAGCTACAGGCTGCGAAAAGGTAATTACAACCCACGGCTATACCCATTTATTTGCCCAATACCTGCGAGAACAAGGGTATGATGCAATCACCGAAAAAACAGCTTTTGAAGCCGAAACGCCTGCAGAAGAAACTTCAACTACCCTATGAAACTTTTTGCTGCTTTAGTGGAAACCTTGGATCAGACGACCAAAACAAATACTAAAGTCGCTGCACTTAAAAACTATTTTTTAAAAGCCCCCAAACAAGACGCGCTCTGGACCATTGCACTCCTTTCCCACAGACGCCCCTCGCGTCCCATTACCACCACCCAAATGAGAGCTTGGGCAGCAAGAGAGGCCAAGGTTCCCGATTGGTTATTTGAAGAAACCTACCATATCGTTGGAGATCTGGCGGAAACTATTGCTCTTATATACCCCTCCAATCCAGAGGCAGAACTCAATCGGTCGTTAAGTGCAATTATTGAAGATCTGATTGAACTCAAATCCAAAACAGATGAACAAAAAGAGGCCTTTATCTGTCAGATGTGGTCTCAACAAAGTGCTTTAGAACGCTTTGCCTTCAATAAGATCATGACGGGAGGCTTCCGCTTAGGAGTGAGCCAGAAACTAATGACTCGGGCGTTGTCTCAAGCTTTGGATCTGGAAGAACAAACCCTTGCCCATCGGCTGATGGGAGATTGGTCTCCCCAAACGATTTCCTTTGAAGAGTTACTGATCAAACCCAATCCTAAAGATCAGCTGTCCAAACCCTATCCCTTCTATTTGGCCTATGCGCTCGAAGACTCTTTTTTCGATCAAGAATCTGCAGACGATTGGTTTGTAGAACACAAATGGGACGGCATGCGGGGACAACTAATTTTTCGATCGGGCGAATGGTTTTGTTGGAGCCGAGGCGAAGAACTGATGACTTCCAAATTTCCAGATTTTAACCCCTTGGCAGAAAAACTCCCCCAGGGAACCGTTTTAGATGGAGAAATTCTAGCCTTTACAGATGGGCAAATTGCCGATTTTTCGCTCCTTCAAAAACGGATGAATCGGAAAAATGTAAGTCTAAAACTCAGAACCGAAATCCCAGTTATTTTTGGGGTTTATGATCTTTTAGAATTCGAAGGTGAAGACCTTCGCCATCGTCCGCTAACATACAGAAGAACCCTCTTAGAAGAGCTTTTCCAAAAAAATAACGATCCCCAACTCCCCTGGTTTTTATCCGAAATAGTTCCCTGCAGTCGTTGGGATGATGCCAAAAAAGAACGGGAAAAAGCGGTAGAAAAAAGAAGTGAGGGACTCATGCTGAAACGAAAAAGCAGCCCCTACGGTGTGGGCCGAAAAAAGGGAGATTGGTGGAAATGGAAATCCGATCCTTTTACCATAGATGCCGTACTCACGTATGCCATGCGAGGACATGGGCGTCGGAGCAACTTATTTACGGACTACACCTTTGCCCTTTGGGACAACAAAGAATTGGTCACTTTTGCTAAAGCTTACTCTGGACTTACGGATGCTGAGATGAAAGAAGTCGATCGTTTCGTCAAGCAAAATACAACGGATCGCTTTGGACCGGTCCGACAAGTAAAACCTGAATTGGTGTTCGAAATCGCATTTGAGGGCATCGCTCACTCTTCTAGACACAAAAGTGGAGTCGCCGTTCGCTTTCCCCGAATCCTTCGTTGGCGGAAAGACAAATCCATAGATATGGCCAATTCACTTGAGGATTTAAAAACTTTAATTCCATGAGTGTATCCCAACAAAAACCTTCCGTAGAATCTTGGTTTAAGCACAAGGGATGGAAGCCTGCAGCCTTTCAACGGCAAACTTGGAAAGCTTATCAGGAAGGGCAATCGGGCTTAGTAAATGCCCCTACGGGCAGCGGAAAAACCTATGCCCTATGGGGAGCTATTGTGCAGGAAAGCTTGGCTGTTGAAGCAAAACCTAAAGGTCTTCAGGCCATCTGGATTACCCCCCTACGAGCTCTTGCAGTAGAAATACAGCAAACCACCCACAAGATGACTCAAGAGCTCTTGCCCGAAATGGAAGTTCAAAAAAGGACAGGAGACAGTACGGCCAAAGAAAAAGCTGCCTTTAAGTCTAAACTCCCCTTTGGACTGGTGACCACTCCAGAAAGTTTACACCTGCTTTTAAGCCATAAAAAAAATGAAGACTATTTTAAAAACCTTCAATGCATCGTCGTAGACGAATGGCACGAACTGATGGGTTCCAAACGAGGAGTACAGGTAGAATTGGCATTGGCCTATTTGTGTGCTTTATTTCCCAAACTCAGGGTTTGGGGAATCTCTGCAACCTTAGGGAATTTAGAATTGGCCCAACAAATACTGCTACAACCTACGGGACAAAAGGGCATTTGTATACGGGCGAATACCCTAAAAAAAATTCGAGTACAATCCCTAATCCCCCAAACCATGGAAACCTTCCCTTGGCGAGGACACTTAGGATTGCACCTACTCCCAGAAGTATTGAAACAGATCAATAAAAATCGATCGACCCTCGTGTTTACCAATACTCGAGCCCAATGCGAAATTTGGTATCAAAAAATACTGGAAGCTGCTCCCCAGTTGGCGGGCGAAATTGCCATGCATCACGGAAGTATGGAAAAAAAAGTACGGCTATGGGTCGAAAACCAACTGCGAGAAGATAAACTCAAATTGGTGGTGTGTACTTCAAGTCTGGATCTGGGTGTAGATTTCAGTCCGGTAGAAAGCTGTATTCAGATTGGAAGTCCCAAAGGGGTCGGAAGATTTTTACAACGTGCCGGACGAAGCGGACATCGGCCTGGAGCGACCAGTACCATCCATTTTGTCCCGACCCATGCCATGGAACTCATAGAAGCGCTGGCTTTGCAAAAAGCAATCGACCATCAGGCGATTGAAGATCGCCAACCCTATCTGTTGAGTTTTGATGTATTGATTCAATTTTTAATGACCTTGGCTGTTGGAAATGGATTTCATCCAAAAGAGCTGTTTACGATCATCCAAAGGAGCTTTTGTTTCCAAGAGATGCGAAAGGAGGAATGGCAATGGTGCTTAAATTTTATCCGCTATGGGAGTCAAAGTCTGGAACACTACGACGAATACAAAAAAGTGGAAGTAACTCCCGAAGGAAAATATCAGGTGCTCAATAAAGGTATTGCCATGAGACACCGGATGAGCATGGGAACCATTGTTGGAGGGGCCGATCTAAAAATTAAATATCTCAAAGGCGGATATCTGGGAAGTATAGAAGAATGGTTTATCAGCAAGCTGCAGCCAGGCGATACCTTCACCTTTTCTGGGCGGATATTGGAATTGGTGCGTATTCAAAACATGGAAGTTTTGGTCCGCAAGTCCAAAGCCAAAAAAGCCAAAGTTCCGAGTTGGATGGGAGGGCGTATGAGTTTTTCGGCTCACCTGAGTCAAATGCTTCGAGAAACTCTTTATGATATAGAACAAAACGATTCTCCCGAAAGAAAAGCCCTCGAAGGGGTACTGCAGCAGCAAAAAAAGCAATCCATCATTCCTCAACCTGAGGAATTTTTGATCGAAAGTTTTAGCTCTAGAGAAGGTCATCACGCTATTTTTTATCCCTTTGAAGGCAGAGCCGTACACGAAGCTATGGCCAGTATCGTAGCCTACCGCTTAGGCCTACTAGAGCCTCAAAGCTTTTCCTTGGCCTTTAACGATTATGGCTTTGAACTTTTGTCCGATCGGCCGGTGGATATTCAGGGGTTATTGGACAACGATTTGTTAAACCCTCAGGATATTTTTGAAGATCTAAGACAAAGTTTTAATGTCAGTGAAATGGCTCGGAGGAAGTTTCGAGATATTGCCGTAATTGGAGGCTTAGTTTTTCAGGGATTCCCCAACAAACCCATCAAAACAAAACACTTACAATCGGGGACTCAATTGTTTTACGAAGTATTTAAGGACTATGAACCCGACAACCTTTTATATCTACAAGCCCTGACCGAAACCTATGAACATGGAATGGAAGAAGGACGCTTACAACAAGCTTTTGAACGAATCGAAAAACAAGAACTCTGTTGGCTCCAAACCAATCATCCCACCCCCTTTTCCTTTCCTATCATCACAGACCGACTTCGAGGGAAATTGTCTTCAGAAAAAGTAGAAGACCGAATCAAGCGGATGCTCCAACAACTCAATAAAGCCACACAAATATGAGAATTAGCATTCGTGGGGAAGATTTTATTTTAGATCCGAGTGGAGCCCTTTTTTGGGAAGCTCAGGGAGCGTTGATGCTAGCAGATATACATCTGGGGAAGATCACTCATTTCCGAAAACACGGAATTGCTGTTCCGCGGGCACCCATAACCGATTTTTATGTCCGAATAGAAAAGCTCATCCAAAAATACCCGTTTCAGCAGTTGTATTTTTTAGGAGACCTCTTTCACAGCAACCTGAATAGCGAATGGGATACTTTTGTGTCATGGTCCCAAAAACAAGCTTTTGAGATGACATTAATCGCAGGAAATCACGATATTTTACCTGCCCAAGCCTACCAAAAAACACCCCTCCATGTGGTCGAAAATTTAGTCTTGGGGGAATTTATTTTAACCCATCATCCAGAGGAGCACACCCCTTTTAATCTTTGTGGTCATATTCATCCGGGAATAATGCTTAGAGGTCCCGGGCGGCAAGGCCTCAAACTGAGTTGCTTTTTCCAAAGACCCAACCAACTTATACTTCCCGCATTTGGTGCTTTTACAGGACTTCATTTACTCACCAAATCTGTTGACGACAAGGTTTATATCTTGGGTGAAAAGGAGGTCTTTGCTTATCCCAACGAACCTTAGAAACAGCTATATTTGCCTTCCGTGATACAGGATTTTCAAGACCAGATTTCTTCATTGGCCACCCAACAAAGTTTGGTGGAGGCCATGCGTGTTCCGAAGACCACACATCTGAGAGGATTGGTAGGTTCGGGACTGAGTTTTCGAATGGCAGCTGCCTTTGAAAGCCATCAAAAATCCATACTGTTTGTTTTGGACACAGCCGAACAAGCGGCCTATTATCTCAACGATCTTGAAGTGCTCTTGGGCAACAAGCAAGTACTCTTTTTCCCGGCAAGTTCGCGCCAACCGTATATCACCGAAAATACCGACAATGCCAATGTGCTCCTCAGAGCTGAAGTTTTAAAAAAGATTGCTCGAAGCTCAAAACCCTTGCTGATTGTCACATACGCCGAAGCTCTTTTTGAAAAACTAATCTCACAATACACCCTTAAAAAAAATACCCTTCAGTTAAAAAAAGGAGAGGTTCTTTCCATTGACTTTATCAATGAAACTCTTTTTGAATACGGTTTCGAACGGGTCGATTTTGTGAGTCAACCCGGCGAATTTTCGGTTCGGGGTGGAATTATAGACGTATTTTCATTCGCATATCAGCATCCCTACAGGATTGAATTTTTTGATGACGAAATCGAAAGTTTACGCAGTTTTGATGTCAGTACTCAGTTATCCATCACCCATTTCGACAGCATCGATTTACTGCCCAATACTTCCCAAATATCATTTACCGACAAACGTAAATCGCTGATCGAAACCCTTGGCGAAAACAGCAGTATTTGGCTCAACAACCGAGATCAGGTGGGTCTGGTGTTGGATCGGTTATTTCAAAAAGCCGAAGACTATTATCAATCTTTAGACACCAGCATACAATACCCTCCAGAAACCCTTTTTCTCCATCAGGAAACTTGGAATACAGAACTCCACAACCGGTCCTTAATCTTACTTGAAAATTCGGACCACTTTGCTGCGACAGAACAAATCAGTTTTAAACAAAGTCCTCAACCAGCCTTTCAAAAAAAGTTTGATTTACTGATTGCACACCTCAACGACAATCACGCGCAAGGTTATGTGAACTATTTGATGTGTAATAGTTCCAAACAAGCAGAAAGATTCCACGACATCTTTCAGGAAATGGAGGACAGCGTTCACTATCAAACACGAGTTTGCTCTTTCTTTCAAGGCTTTGAAGACTTGGAAATGAAAATGGCTTGTTTTACCGATCACCAAATCTTTGAACGCTATCACAAATTTGCCCTAAAATCCCAAAAAACTCAGAAAGATGCTTTGAGTTTAAAAGAACTTACACACATGCAAATTGGGGATTATGTGACCCATATCGATCACGGTATTGGTAAGTTTGGGGGGCTCAAAAGAATTGAAGTTGAGGGGAAATGGCAGGAAGCTATAAAACTCATTTATGGAGAGCGAGATGTCCTGTATTTAAGTATTCATGCACTTCATAAAATCACCAAATACAGAGGAAAAGACGGAGAGCAACCCAAGGTGCATAAACTGGGGTCTAAAGTCTGGAAAAGCTTAAAGCAAAAGACCAAAAAGAAAATCAAGGAGATTGCTTTCAATCTGATTCAAGTGTATGCCAAACGCCGCTCAAAAATTGGTCATGCCTTTGCTCCAGACAGCTATCTTCAACTGGAATTAGAATCGTCCTTTTTATACGAAGACACCCCAGATCAATCCAAAGCCACCGCAGATATCAAAGAGGATATGGAACGCGAACGTCCCATGGATCGACTGGTTTGTGGGGATGTAGGATTTGGAAAAACCGAAGTGGCTATTCGGGCAGCATTTAAAGCCGTCGATAACAGCAAACAAGTGGCTGTACTGGTGCCAACAACTATTTTAGCCTTTCAACATTTTAAAACTTTTAGTAAACGTTTGGCCGACCTCCCCGTTCGGGTAGATTATCTGAATCGTTTCCGTTCATCGGCCGATAAAAAGAGGATTTTAGCGGATCTAGAAAGTGGCGCATTGGATATTCTTATCGGTACCCATCAGCTGGTCAACAAAAAGGTCAAATTCAAGGACTTGGGACTGTTGATTGTAGATGAAGAACAAAAATTTGGCGTTGCAGTAAAAGAAAAATTAAGAGCAATCAAAACCGATGTAGATGTCTTAACACTTACGGCAACCCCTATCCCGAGAACCCTTCAATTCAGTCTTATGGCGGCTCGAGACCTTTCTGTAATCGCCACCCCGCCACCGAATCGTTATCCCATAGAATCGGAAGTTGTTCGATTTTCGGAAGAACTGCTACGCGATGCTATCCTTTACGAACTCAAACGCGACGGTCAAGTCTATTTTATCCATAATCGGGTCGAAAATATCCGAGAGGTAGCCGGAATGCTTCAACGCCTGGTCCCCGATGCTCGGATCGCCATCGGACATGGACAAATGGAAGGGGCAAAACTGGAAAAGGTGTTGTTGGAGTTTATGGAAGGACAAAGCGATATCTTATTGGCAACAACCATCATTGAAAATGGATTAGACGTCCCCAATGCCAATACAATCTTTATCAATAACGCACAAAGCTTTGGACTTTCGGACCTGCATCAAATGAGAGGTCGTGTAGGAAGAAGCAATAAAAAAGCCTTCTGTTATTTTATCACCCCTCCCCTGAGTGCTATGAATAGCGATGCGCAAAAGCGTATTCAGGCCATTAGTCAATTTGCTGCGCTCGGATCGGGCTACCAAGTGGCCATGAAAGATCTAGAGATTCGAGGGGCAGGAAATTTATTGGGAGGTGAACAAAGTGGATTTATCAACGATATCGGCTTCGATGCGTATCAGAAAATACTCGAAGAAGCTGTAGAAGAACTCAAAACAACTGAGTTTAAAGAACTCTATGCCGCAGAATTGGCATCCGACCAAAGGAGCTTTGTCAAAGAGGTTCAACTGGATACCGATTGGGAACTCTTGATCCCCGACGACTATGTCAATAGCGTTCAGGAACGACTCACGCTTTATCAGAAATTAAGTACTATTTCAGACGAAAAAGGACTACAAGAATTTCAAACGCAATTGGAAGATCGTTTTGGTCCCCTCCCCTACGAAGCCGCGGAACTCATCAAAAGTATTCGTCTCAAATGGCTTGCCACCCAGTTGGGAATCGAACGTTTAATGATTAAATCGAATAAAATGGTCGGATATTTTATCGCAGATCAGCAAAGCCCGTTTTATCAAACCAAACGTTTCCAGTGGATCATCCAACAGGTTCCACAACTCTATCCCCGAGTTCAGATAAAGGAGAAAAAAGTGGGGCAGCAACTCAAATTATTACTCATTGCCGACAGGGTTCAGGAAATTGATGAAGTCCTCGAACGACTGCACCCCCTACAACCCAGTCTTACAGATGCTTCAAGTTTTTGATGACCTCGAAAGCGATATTTACTGCATCTTCATCCACAATTATGGTAAATTCATTTGAAGTAGAAATCACTTCATTGATATTTACCCCTTCCCAAGAAAGTCGCTGGAAGATAAAAAAGTATAAGCCGGGAATTTGAACATTTTCCATAGGCAATTTAACCGTGATCGACGAGAGGTTTTCCACCTTGTCCAATCGATTTTCCTGCTGAAAGAACGTCTCCACTTCTGATGCAATATTGGCACTTACGATCATATTCATCTCGGCTACTCCACGAGAAGAGGTATAAAACACGTCCTTTTGCTGATCGATTTCTCGTAACAAAGCCGCCTGACACGTCAATAGGGTATCCGATACTTCAAAACAATAATCCACCAATGAAGAACGTACGGTGATATCCCCTAAATTTTTAAGAACATGTACAATTTTATGAGTGGATAGAAACTCTAAATTTTCTGAGATTCGTTTCAGTGCCATAACTATGGCCCCGTTTTTAGCTGGCTTTCGAAGATTGTTTTCAATTTCGGGCTGGATCTGACGAGCGAGCGATGTCAGATTGATGATTCCTTGAGATAAGGCAGAGGACAAAAAAGGTTTGGACTTTACGTAGGCCAATACTTCAGAAGCGATGGTTTTCATGGTTTTATTTTTATGCAAAGATATGGTTTTTAAACAAATTGTTTTAAATAAAACAATCAAATGGCATTAAACGCATTCTTTAAATGCTTGATTTCCCACGATCCCCGAGAAAAATGGAGCGCAATCACATCAAAACGCACTTCCCAATCGATCTGAAATTGGTCCATATAAGCGTTTGTCGCTTCTACCAAATTTTGGATTTTCCGGCGGCTTACAAAAGTCTCTGGAGCCCCAAAATACAGCTTGGTACGCGCTTTCACTTCCACAATTACTAGAGTTTTATTTTGGGAGGCAATGATGTCTATTTCTTTGTAGCGCCACCGAAAATTACGCGCCAAAATTTGATAGTTCTGTTGACGTAGATAATCAACGGCTCTTTGTTCGGCATATTTTCCTAGAGAAGCTGCTTTGGACATAAATACGATCTTAGGGCATTGCTTAAGTTAGGAAAAGTATAAATACTGAAGAAGTCGTACTTTTGGGAAAAATTTTTTGCATGTCCAAAACGGCTTCAAAACTGACAATTACTGCAGCACTTCCCTACACGAATGGTCCACTACATATTGGTCATTTGGCTGGGGTATATGTTCCGGCAGATATTTTTGCTCGCTACTGGAGAGCCCAAAACAGGGAAGTAGCTTTTATATGTGGAAGTGACGAACACGGTGTCGCCATTTCTATGAAAGCACGAAATGAAGGAATCAGCCCTCAAGAAGTTATCGATACCTACGACGGAATCATCCGTAAAGCGTTTCAGGATTTTGGTATTTCTTTTGATAATTATTCCCGAACCTCAAAGCCCGTTCATCACGAGACAGCGCAAGCATTTTTTAAAACCCTGCATCAAAAAGAAGTCTTTCAAGAAATTACTTCAGAGCAATTATACGATCCTGAAGCTCAAGCCTTTTTAGCCGATCGCTATGTTACGGGACAATGCCCGCAATGTGGGCATCCCGAAGCCTATGGCGACCAATGCGAAGCCTGTGGAAGCTCCTTAAACGCTACCGAACTCATTCAACCCAAATCCACCCTGAGTGGAGCTACACCCGAGCTCAAAGAAACCAAACATTGGTTTTTACCCTTGGACCAATACGAATCCTTTATAGACGAATGGATTATTCAGGGACATCGATCCGATTGGAAACCCAATGTATATGGACAAGTCAAGTCTTGGGTGGATAATGGCCTAAAACCCCGTGCCGTGACTCGGGACTTGGACTGGGGTATTCCTGTTCCTGTGGAGGGTGCCCAAGGAAAGGTGCTCTATGTATGGTTCGACGCGCCAATAGGCTATATCTCTTCTACCAAAGAATGGGCGGAACAGAACGGAAAAAACTGGGAAGATTATTGGAAAGACCCCCAGACCGAATTGGTTCATTTCATTGGAAAAGACAATATCGTTTTTCATTGTATCATCTTCCCAATCATGCTCAAAGCTCATGGCGACTATATTTTACCCGAAAATGTCCCTGCCAATGAGTTTTTAAATCTGGAAGGAAAGAAAATTTCAACCTCTAAAAATTGGGCCGTTTGGCTCCATGAATACTTGGAAGAATTCCCAGAACAGCAAGATGTGTTGCGCTATGTTTTAACCGCTAATGCCCCTGAAACAAAAGACAATGATTTTACTTGGAAGGACTTTCAGACCCGTAACAATAGTGAGTTGGTTGCTATTTATGGAAACTTTGTCAACCGGGTTTTAGTACTTTCCCAAAAATATTATGATGGAGTAGTCCCCGCAGCAGGAGATTATAAGTCACAAGATACTGCCCTTCTCGAAGCGGTAGGTTTGATGCCCGAAAAAATCGGGCAAGCGATTGAAAAGTATCGCTTTCGTGAGGCATCACAAATTTTAATGCAGTTGGCCCGTTTAGGCAACAAGTATTTGGCAGATGAAGAGCCTTGGAAACAAATCAAAACCGATGCTGTTCGGGTGCAAACCATTATGCATACCGCCCTTCAAGTGACAGCAGCCTTGGCCGTATTAAGCGAACCCTTTTTACCGCATACCACTCAAAAACTCAAAAAAATGCTTCATTTGGATGCTCTTGGGTTGGACTGGCAAAACATCGCTACCGCACAAGAACTCCTCCCGAAAGATCACCAATTGGGGGAAGTCCAACTGTTGTTCCAAAGAATCGAAGATGCTTCTATTGAAGCACAAATTCAAAAATTGGAAACCACCCAAAACGATACAACTGCTATGACTTTTGAACCCCAAAAAGAAAGCATCCCCTTCGACACCTTTGAGGCTCTAGACCTACGAGTGGGTGAAATCAAAACTGCTCAAAGAGTCCCCAAAACAGATAAGCTTATGCAAATGGAGGTCGATTTAGGATACGAACAAAGAACCATAGTATCTGGAATTGCACAACACTTCGATGCCGCATCTTTAATCGGAAAAAAAGTAAGTGTGGTGGCGAATTTAGCCCCTCGGAAAATCCGCGGAGTGCAAAGCCAAGGGATGTTATTGCTCGCGGAGGACGCAGAAGGCCAATTGATTTTTATGAGTCCGGAAGACTCTAACCTACCTAACGGTGCAGTGATTCGGTAGAATGCTTCCGATAGCTTTTGATCCGACCTATGTTTTGCAATTGCCAGAAGGGCATCGGTTCCCTATGGATAAATACGAGCTTTTACCTCAGCAATTGTTGCATGAAGGCTCTTGCGAACCCACTGATTTTTTTATTCCTAAAACCGCTTCGCTTGATGATATTCTAAGAACTCATGACTCTTCTTATGTTCAGCGGTTAACAGAAGGATCCTTGGATAAGAGTGAAATCAGAAAAATAGGTTTCCCCTGGTCTCCGGCCATGGTTGCACGTGAATTTCTGATCGCCGGAGGAACCATTGAGGCCGTCCAATTGGCACAGATCCATGGGATTGCTATGAATATTGCGGGAGGCACACATCATGCCTATCCCAGTCATGGAGAGGCCTTTTGTATGCTGAACGATCAGGCCATTGCAGCCCATTGGCTTTTGGCGCATCAAAAAGCCCAAAAAATACTGATCTTGGATCTGGATGTCCATCAAGGAAATGGAACGGCAGTAATCTTTCAGAACCATCCGGCCGTGTACACCTGTTCTGTTCATGGAGCTAAAAACTACCCCTTCCGAAAAGAAAAAAGCGACTTGGATATCGGTCTGGAAGACCAAACCTCTGACGAAGCTTATCTAAATATAGTAGATGGTCTACTCCCCAAGCTATGGGAAGAAGTCAAGCCTGATTTTGTGTTTTACCTCAGCGGAGTGGACGTATTGGCATCCGATAAATTGGGCCGTTTAGGATTAAGCATCGAGGGGTGTAAACTCCGCGACCAAAAGGTACTTGAATTCTTTTGGCGCAAAAATATTCCCCTAAGTTGCAGTATGGGTGGAGGCTATTCTCCAGACATTAAACATATTGTGGAAGCTCATGCCAATACCTACAGAATTGCCAAAGCACTAACAGACTAAATCTACCAAGTCTGGCTTTTCATATTTAGGGCTGCAATAACAATATCTTTCCGGCTCACCTGCCCTACTAATTTATTGTTTTGTAGGACGGGAAACCGTCGTCGACTGGTTTTGGAAAAACGATCCGCAGCTTCAAAAATACTTAGACCTGCATCTACCGTGTCTACCTCTGAAGACATAAAATTGGCTACGGATTTATCCAAGATCGGCATATTGAAATAGCGACTTTCGGAAATCTGCTTCATACAATCGGCTTCTGAAATCACGCCAATCAATTGACCCGCTTCATTGACTACTGGACCTCCAGATATTCGATGTTTGACAAAGGCACGCATCACTTCATGGATGGTCTGTTCTGGTGTAAAAACAACCAAATTTCGAGTCATAATATCGGACACCAAAAAGCTTTTTGCTCGCTGTCGGGTGGGTTTAACTTTTGCTGCTATAAAATTCTTAATCGGCATGGTTCTATGATTTTAAATTAATATAATCATAATTCATCAAAATTCCAATTATTTTTTTGTCATATTCTACATTTATATGCTTAATTATTTATTATTTCGCAGCAATGCAAGCACAAAAAATTGGGGTCATTGGTTGTGGATGGTTGGGAACAGCCTTAGCAAAAGAACTGATTTCTCAAGAGTATCAGGTTTTGGGATCTACAACCCAAAAAATTAAATTGAAGGCCTTAAAGGCATCCAATATAGAGGCGGTTTTACTCGAATTTGATCCCTCAGGAATACAAGGTCCCCTAGATCCTTTTCTGGATTGTACAGCCCTGGTAATCGGCATTCCTCCAAAACTGAGAAAAAAATCTCCTGCGGAATACCTAAAGATCGTATCCGTATTATCGGAGGGTTTAAAAAGCTATACTGGCCAACTGATTTTTTTAAGTTCTACAGCTGTGTATTCAGGAAAAGAGGGTTTGTGCTTGGCGCAAGAACTGTTCAAGGCAGAAAATCAAAGGGCTGAGTCGCTATTGGAGGCCGAAACACAAATCCGCCACAACTTTCCACAAGCACTCATTTTACGTTTGGGAGGGCTCATGGGCCCCCAAAGACACCCCATCCGTCAGTTGGAAGGAAAGACATTACTCAACCCCGAAAGCCGAATCAATTTTATCCATCAAAAAGATGCTGTGGCAGCAATTATCCATAGTATAAAACATTCGGTATCCGCTTCTGTGTATAATCTGGTAGGTCCAGATCATCCTAAAAGAGGGGAATATTATCCGAAAATGGCAGATCGCTTTGGCTTTAAGAGCCCGAGATTTGGAGATCAAATCGAAAACATCAGAATTGTTGATCATTCAGCTTTTTGTCTCGATACCGGATTTGAATATCAAATCACTGACCTATTTCGTCTGGATTAAGATCCAAAGTAGAAGAAGCTGTATCTATGCTTTCCAAACGGTTGTGAAGCGCTCGAACGGCTGTATACAGTTGTTCTAGTGACGAATGCAATAGGGTACTATCGCTTTTAAAGGCTGCGTATCGGGCTTGCATAATCATGGTATGCATAACTTTCATACGACCGCGGATAGGAGCCTGCTCATAGCTCAGCGGAAAGGGTTTTTTGATGATTTGTAGGCTTTGCTTTTCCAAGTCAATTAAAAATACATCTAAGCCCTCGGGACGCAATTGTTCCAAATTCCGCAGCTTGGAATACAGTTCTATATATTCGGGCCAAACGGGTTTTTGCTGTGTTGTAAAAAAGGTGCTATCGACCGCTGCTAATTTTTCTAAAGAAGGCAGTTGCAAACGGGGCTTTTCTGCAGGCTTAGTCTTAGATTGCTCCGATGGAGACTGACAGCTCCAAAAAACAAAAAAGCACAGTAAAAATCGAATATAAACGTTCATAAAAATCTTTAAGCGGAAAAGATACGCATCAGCAAAATTAAAAAGAATAGCACTTGTAGGGTGTACAAGTTTACGGCATATAAAAAAGGAGGCTTTAAGCGAAGGAATTGAAAGAGTACATGTAGAGGTAAAGCCACTAAAGCCCAACCGAAATAGTTCTGTAGGGGTGCTGTTCCCCCTTTAAACTCCCAAAAATCCAATACGGGAGCCATGGGCTCGATCAAAAGGTCTAAAAAGAGCATTAAACCCACCCCCAAAAGGACACGCCCCCAGATGGACTCTACCATTTCGGTGGCTATGATTCCTGTAATTACCGTTAGCATACTCCAATTGATTCCTATAAACCAGGGAACTCCTTTCCAATGGGGTCCTAGGGCACCTCCATAGACATAGTCTCCAAAAATAAGTCCGTAGTTTACACCCAAATATTCCGATAACATTCCTGCTGTAAAGGCAGCCAAATAGACCCAAATAATTTTTGGTGTTTGAAAGGTACACCAAATCAACAAGGCAAAACTAATTCCAAGATTGAGGGGAGTGGCACTTACAAACCATTCGGCATCTCCATAAATAATCCCTAAAATTCCACTTAAATGAAATAGCCAAATCAGAAAGATGGCCACATGAGTTTTCGAAATTTGAGTCCTATTCATCGGAAGCTATGGGATTAAATCGGCTGTGATTTTGGCTGAAAGTAAACACAAAGGAATACCTCCCCCCGGATGAACACTGCCCCCACAAAAGTATAGGTTTTTCAATTGCCGACTAAAATTGGGATGACGTAAAAATGCGGCCATAGCATTATTGCTGGAGGCCCCATAAAGGGCTCCAAGATAGGATTGGGTTTTTTCCTGAATTAAAGGGGGAGTTAAGACCGTTTCTGTACGGATAAATGAGGCTACAGAAACCCCTAAAATTTGTTCTACTTTGGCCAAAACTCTTGTCCGTAGTTGGGTCACGAGCTCATCCCAATCCTGCCCATGATCGGCAGGGGTATTGATCATAACAAACCAGTTTTCGCCCCCTTCGGGAGCGTCTTCAGGAACGTCTTTGGAACTAATATTGATATATACCGTTGGATCTTCGGCAATATTGCGCTCCTTAAATATCTGTTGAAACTCTTGCTTGTAGTCTTCAGAAAATAGAATGTTGTGCAAGTCTAATTCTGGAAAATTGCGTTCCACTCCCCAATAAAAAATAACCGCTGAACTGGATCGTTCCTGTTTTAAAATGTGTTCTGGAGCTTTCAGCTCTGGCAGCAGCCGCTTGTAGGTTGGGAAAATATCCATATTTGAAATGACAAGGTCTGCCGGAAAAAAAGCAGTGGCTGTCTGCACTCCAGTAGCACGATTGCCCTCGGTTCGAATGGCTTGAACTGCTGAGTTAAAGTTGAATTGTACTCCCATTCGCTTCGCTAATTGATAGACGGCTTCTGTAATCTGAACCATTCCCCCTTCGGGGATAAACGTCCCGTAGGCCTGTTCTAAATGCTGAACGAGCGTCATCATTCCAGAGGTTTGATAGGGATCGGAACCGTTGTAGGTTGCAAAGCGATCAAAAAACTGAACCAAATGAGGTTCTTTTAATTGTTTTTGATTGGTCCGATGCAAACTGGATAAGAGATCGTATCGATGTAGGTTTGCTAAAGCTTTGAGCGTATCGGCACTCAAAAGCGTACTTTTTTTATGGAGCGACTTCTCTAAAAAAAGTGGAGCTGTCCTATCGTACTTTCGTTGGGCCCTTTTGAGGTACTTTTTTAATCGATCTTGAGGGACTTGGAGTTTGGTCTCCACTTCCGCTGCAAATTTTTCGGGGTCTCCATAAGCGGTTAAGCGGGTGCTATCGGGCCAGAAATATTGACACGCAATCTCTTTCTTTTTATAATTGAAATGATCTCGAGGATTTTCTCCTACCAATTCAAAAAGCGCATCGACAAAGTGAGGCATGGTAAATAAAGAAGGACCTGCATCGAATCGATACCCTTGATCTTCAAAAGCACTGAGTTTTCCTCCCGGATAGGGGTTTGTTTCGAAAACCTCGACTGTATATCCTTTATGCGCTAAACGAACACTAGTGGCTAAGCCCCCAATTCCAGCCCCGATGACGATGGCGCGTTTACTCATGTTCAGTCATTTTTTTGAATGTCTGAAATTACAATAAAGCGGGCAAAAAGGTCTTCCTTATACCAACGGTTTTTACGCGTCTTTTTGACGATAGTGGCATGTGCATGGTCTTTATAAGCAAACTGCTTAACCGCCTCAAAATTTTCCCAGATGCTTAAAGTCGCTTGTTGAATAAATGGCCATTCCCCAATTCCCTTATAATATAAGACTCCTTTAGCCTTTTTGATAGCCGTACTGGCTTGAGGAACGGCTGTCCAGAAATCTAAGAGTCGTTGCCATCGCAAGGTCGCTCGAGTAACTACTGCCACGGGACCTTGAGCTTTATCGGCCTGTGGATCGCGAGCCGATGTAAAGGGGTCTTGCCCATCCCATTGCCCATGACTGTGGACCGGTTGTAGGACTAAGGTTCTGTAGGTTTCGCTTTTTTCGATCTGTTTTTGAAAAGCTGGACTGTGTTTAAAAAAATGATCCGCCTCTTTTTGAGAATCCCAATGAGCTAATAAAGCGTAGGTCTTAAAATCGGGACGCAAACTAAATCCGGCTCCACCGCCCGTACCCATCATTTTAAAAAAACGAAGACCAGAAGTGTCTCGAATGGCTCTTGGAAAAATCCCCATTTGTGTAAAGGCCCACCAAAGATTTTGTTTAAAATGAAAAAAAGTAACGGTGGTAATCATGGTTTCGTTTGTTTTGTAAAAACGCCTCTGCTTGAGGATTTTAGAATTTGACTTATGGAAGAAGCAGCAGAGGCGTTAGAAACCAAATTGAATTTAAACTGTTTAAAGATATTAAAAATTTATTACACAAAACAAGTTTTTATTAAACAAATATTTAATTTATTTTTGAAAAGGTTAAACAATATAACCGAAAACGAAACATTACAAGAACAATTTTACCTCCATTATACAGTCATTTAGCCCTGTATAACGACTATCTTAGCCCACATGAAAAAGAAAATTTGCATTATTGGTTCTGGCTTTTCCTCCTTGGCAGGAGCCTGTTACTTAGCTCAACAAGGACATGAAGTTCATCTGTTTGAAAAAAACAAAGGCTTTGGAGGGCGTGCCCGTCAATATAAACGTGATGGGTTTACCTTTGATATGGGACCCTCTTGGTACTGGATGCCCGACGTTTTTGAATCTTTTTTCGGAGATTTTGACAAAAAACCAAGTGACTACTATAGTCTGGAACGACTCGACCCCGGCTATGAGGTGTATTTCGGGACGAACGATCGATTTCCTGTCTCCGCCAATTTGGAAACCCTGTATACCAGTTTTGAAGCTATAGAAGCTGGAAGTGCAAAACACCTAAGGACTTTCCTGAAAAAAGCTCAGGAAAATTATGATATCGCCATTAAGGATCTGGTGTACCGTCCTGGAGTTTCTCCATTAGAACTGGTTACTCCTGCGACCATTAAACGCATCAATTACTTTTTGACCAATATTAAACAAGAAGTCACCTCTAAATTTAAAAACCCTAAGCTGCAGCAATTGTTGCAGTTCCCGGTACTATTTTTAGGAGCCAAACCCAGCAACACTCCAGGGTTCTACAACTTTATGAACTTTGCAGATTTGGGCCTCGGGACCTGGCATCCTAAAACAGGAATGCATGCCGTAGTAGAAGCTATGGTGGCCCTGGCGCAAGAATTAGGCGTGCAACTACAAGACGAAAGTCCAGTAACCGCTATTCGCGTACAGGGGAATCGTGTAGAAGGTCTTGAATTTGAAGATCGTTTTGTTGAAGCAGATGTTGTACTTAGTGGAGCAGACTATCACCATACCGAAACCCTTCTTCCCCAGCCGCTGCGGAAATACTCGGAGACCTACTGGTCCAAAAAGACCTTTGCCCCTTCTTCGCTTCTGTTCTATGTTGGATTGGACAAGAAAATGAAGAATCTGGCGCACCATACGTTGTTTTTTGATGTGGATTTTGATGCACATGCCGCCAGTATTTACGACCAACCCGAATGGCCAAAGGAGCCCTTATTCTATGCTAACCTACCCTCTCTCAGCGACGCTACTATGGCTCCTGAAGGGAAAGAGGCTTTATTCCTCTTAATTCCATTAGCGCCCGGATTAGAGGATACTCCAGAACTGAGACAGCAGTATTTTGATATGGTCATAGATCGGATGGAAGAGCGAACAGGAGAAAAAGTCAAAGACCACATCCTTTTCCAAGAGTCGTTTTGCGTCAATGATTTTGTTGAAGTTTATAATTCCTATAAAGGGAATGCTTATGGGATGGCCAATACGCTTTTACAAACAGCCTTTTTAAGACCTAAACTCAAAAGTCCAAAAGTCGAAGGTTTATATTTCTCGGGCCAGTTGACCGTTCCCGGACCCGGTGTGCCTCCAGCATTAATTTCTGGGAAATTAGTGGCCGAGTTGATCCAAAAGCATTCGGCTTAAAATACCCACCAGATAATTTCGATCTCGTCGTCTTTGACTTGAATCACGGAATCTAACAAGGCGGTACTATTATCCAGCACTTGGGTATATTCTTCCAATTGCTCTTTGATCTGCTCCCAAAGTTCAAGACGTTTAAACAAATTGTATTTGATGAAACGATCTTGTTGAATGTATTTGCGGTTTTGAATCCAAAAGTTATTGTCTTCAATGTCTATTCTAGGAAGATCATAGACCCAGCGGTTTGCAATTCGGTCGCTGAATTGCTTTACATATTCGCGTTCCTCTTGTTCTGTATTTACAATAAGATATTTCAAAAAAGTCCCGTCATAGGTGTCCGTCATTGTTTTTCCTACTCGGGATCCCAAAAATCGAAAGGTTCCGTCGAGTTTAATCGCATCATAGGTGACCCGAGGAGGATCAAAGGGATCTCGATTCAGGTATAAAGACATTGGAGCAAAATAATATTTCCCTTCCTCGTCTTCAATCATATCGATAAAGGCACTATCTCGGGGAGCATCCCACCGATCGTACTGATTTTGGTATAACTCACTGATGAATTCGATGGATTCTTTATACTCAACCGTATAGGTTCGGATTTTTTTGATTTCACTGCGAAGGCCGTGTAGGTTTTCGATATTGGATTCGCGATCTCCAAAATCTTCCCCTTTCCGCTCCACGGAAAAGGATAGAAGTACCCCAAAGAATACAATCAAAAATTCTACGATACCCCGCTTGATACGGTCATAGAAATCGCGTAGAGAGAAGCGATCACCTAAGGTGATTAACCGAACAAACCAATTGACGTCTTCCCGCCTTTCGTTAAATCTTTCTGGCACTTAATTTTTATTATTTAGTAAATATAAAAAATACTGCTCTTGTATTATCGTGCTTTAAAAGTCCTTTTTGGATCTAAAATTTCAGCAATTAGAGTGACCACCACTTCTTCTATAGCCATGAGTTGTTCTTCTTCTAAAATTGTAGGCGTGGGGTCGGAGCGCTTCGGATGGAACTGAAAGGGCAATAGTTGAAGCTTAGGATTCTTAAAACCAACATTTCCCAACACCAAGGAAGAGAGGTTTTGGGTGCGGTACAACAACCAGGCATAGAGGCACAGCTGAAGGGCTTTATCTTTTTTGGCGTCCGTTAACAAGGCGTCCCAATCGCTAATTTTTAAGGCGGAGGCTTCCACCCGACCCGACTTATAATCCACTACCGTTAACTGTCCATTACGCCGCTCCAGACGATCAATAAACCCTTTGAATCGCAAAGGAATTCCTAGTGGATTTTGATCCCAAACCCAATCGATTTCTAATTCTAATGCGATCAGCTCAATGCTAACACCCTTTTCCAAAGCAGCTTTTTCGGACTGTAGATAGTCCAGAATTTGACCTTTTAGAAGTTCATAATCTAAAAATGCATAGCCCAATCGCTTGGTATCTCCCTGAAATTCGCTTACGTACTGTTCCTCTAAGCGTTCGGGAAAGTCTTGAATCATCTGATCCAAATCTTTAACCGTTAAAGATTTTTGGACATAGGGTTGATATAGGTTTTCGAGCGTTGTATGTAGGACATTCCCTCGGTCTTTGGGAGACATTCGTCCAAAGGCATGCCCTTGTTCGTCTACGCCCAGCACCCATTGGCGATAAAACATTTGTGGATCTCGGAGATAGGTCCCTAAGGCCGTTGCCGAAATCCTTTTAGTTGCCCAAGCATTTAAAGTTTCCACAATAGAAGGGTCTTTGGGAATCTCTGGGAACTCCCAACTGCTATTGATATTTGAAAAGCCCCACTGCTGCTCTATATAGCTGTGACGGGTGAGCGGTTGAAACTCTAATTGGTATAAAAAGCGACTTTTCTCTCCCGGATTAAGCCCCTCCGTTTGGGCGTTATAAAATAAAAAAACACGTTTGGAACGCTGTATGAGTCGGTAAAAGTGATCCGTATAAACAGAGTCTTGCTCCAAAAAAGTAGGGAGTTCGTAAGCCTTTTGAAGGGCAAATGGAATCAAGGGATGGTTGGGATCCGAACTTTTAGGGAGGGTTCCTTCATTGACATGAGTGATGATTACATTTTCGAAATCCAATAATCGAGTTTCCAAAACCCCCATGATTTGCAGCCCCTTTTCTGTAGATCCTAAAAGATCTACTTTTTCTGGCTCCATCAAAATTTGGAAGAACAAACTCAGAGTAGCCACCCGATCAATTTCGATTTGCGCTCCAATAAGCTCTTTTAAATTTTGAACAATTGCCCCCAAGCGAACAGCTATGTTTTTTTCCAAAATTCCTTTCCCTTGGTCCACCTTAGTCACTAAAGTCCCCATAAAATCATCTAAGGCTTCCAGAGCTGTTAGGGGGGTTGGATAAATATCAAACAAACGCTGAAACTCGGGCATAGAATTTAAAACCTCTTGCCATTCCTCTCGAGAAATTCTACCCCTATTGGAATGGAGTTGTTGCTCGAGATAGTTTTTGACATGGGTCCAAGCCGAACCAAAAAAAATGAAAAATACAGCTGAGTTAAGAAGTTTATACAACTCTTTTAAAGACAAATCGCTTTCGCTTTGGGCATCAATAAACCGGAACCACTCCAAAACAAATAAAGCCAAATCCTGTCCTGCAATAGAATAGCCCATGGTAACATTCCAGTCTATATCCGTGGGAAGTGTAGAGAGCAAGGGAACCAAATAGGCCTCGTCTCCCAAGACTAAAACAGTTTTGGAAGGATCTAAACCTTCTTTTTCTACCAAGCTTATTGCAGCTTTTACCTGGGCTATATTCCCTTGAACACCATAGGTCTTAAATTCTTTGGGCTGTTCAAAATCTCTGGGGAAATTGGGCTTCTGCAATTGCCTTAATTCTGGCCATTGGCGATAATAGTTGCGAATGTAACTCCCTGCCTTGTGCTGGCTGTGTTCGAAAAAGTATGCATCTATATTCCACAGAACCTCGGCCTGATCTTGATTCATGAGTTCGCGGATCAAGGTTTGCTCAGCTGCATTAAGCGCATTAAATCCTAAAAAATAGTGGTAATAATCGTGAGCATCGATATAGCTTTCTAAAGCATCTATGGCTTGCCGATATTGAAGCCCCATATAGGCTAGTCCCTCTTCCAAAAGTAATTCCTGAAAACGCTCATATAAACCTGGGAGCTGTTCGTACAGTTTATTTTGCTTAGCTACGAAAGTGACATCAAAATTGGCTTGTCCCCAATCCTGAAGTTGATAGTATTGCTGTAAATCTTTAAAGAATAGATCCACATCCACCAGATGAGCGTCTAAGTCATTAAACATTTTTAA
>WTJH01000170.1 GCA_011524915.1 Flavobacteriales bacterium
GAGTGTTTGGAACAAGTGCGTTTCCTATTTTGGATTACCGCTTTTTACAATCTCCCGCATCAGGATCATTTTTCACCTTCCAGTCGGGCTTGTCTAATTTAGATATTGAGCGTGTGGAAGTGGTCCGTGGGGCTGCATCGGCCCTTTATGGTTTTGGTGTAGAATCTGGTGTGGTTCACTTTTTAAGTAAAAAGGCCATTGACCACCCAGGGACTTCTATAGAACTCATTGGGGGGAACCTAAACACCTTTAATGGGGCCATACGTCATGCATACGCTAACGAAAACAAAACTTTTGGGTTTAAGATTAATGCGGGCTACAAAGCTGGTGACGAATTCGGATTCACTGATTCTCCAGAAGACCAGGCATGGTTAGCACAAATCAACGGAGCTACAAGAAATGGAATTTCTCAGCCAGTAGTTAGAAACAATATGATTGATCCCTCTCAACCTGGAACAAGAATTCTCTCCTTTGATGAAATTGACACCGATGGCGATGGAAATGCCTATATGGGAGAATACGAAAGTTACTATGTAAACACCCATTTCGAATTCAGACCTAATGACAATACAGAAGCAGTTATCGCTGGAGGCTGGAACGCTGGTAACGGGTTAATTAACCAATCCCAAGGACCAGGACTTGCCGCTGGTAATGACTACTGGGCTCAGGCGCGACTGCGTTCAGGAGGTTTCTTCGGACAGCTTTCGTACAACTATAACGACGGGGGAGACAAAGACAATCCTTTCTTCCTATACCTTACGGGACAACGAATTATCACAAAACGTTCCGCTTTAGAAGGTCAATTGCAGTATAATTTTGATGCAGTAAACTTCCTAGATTCAAATTTCACTTTGGGAATTGACTACAGAGATATCGGTTCCGATTCTGAAAACACCCTCTTTGGAAGAAACGACGGCAACAATCCCTATGTACTCTACGGTCTTTATGGACAGGGTACTTCACGATTTAGCGAAAAATTAGATTTCACTTACGCGTTGCGCTACGACAAAGCAAACTTTGTCGACAAAGGGAAACTAGCCCCTCGTTTAGCAATGGTGTATAAGCCCAATAGCAACAACAGTTTTAGGGTAACCTATAACGAAGCTACCTTTGGCCCTAGTGCACTGGAAGTGTACGTAGACTTCCCAGTACAAATTCAAGCACCAGGTGTCTTGGATGTGTGGCTTTCTGGACAAAACACAGCTCAAAACTTTGCGCCTAACGCTCCCATAGAGATTATTGGAGGAAATGGTGCTACGCTACCTGCATCAACTACGCAATGGCCCTTAGCCGTTCCTTATGCCGCTGTTGCAGGACCAACCATTGCAGGTTTAAGTGCAGGCCTTGCTGCAGATCCTAATTTTGCACCGCTATTGCCTTTGGTTCAAAATTTCTTTAGCACCTACGTACCAACAGGAACTGCAGGGACAATTGAAGGCTACAACCCCTTTAATGGCAGTCCCCTACCAACAGCTGTCGGAACGCCTTCGGCCCAACTAGGAACAACCAGATCATGGGAGGTAGGATACAAAGGTTTAATTGGAGGAAAACTCGCCATTGGACTAGACGTATATACCTTTGCTAGAAATGGTTCTACTCAATTTACCAGTATTGGACCATTGTTCCGCCTAAATAATGCGGCTTCTATACCAGCAGCACTAGGCGCTCAAGTTGGTGCTGATTTGGTGGCAGACCCTGCCATTAATGGTGCTATCACCCAGGCAGTAACAGCAGCGGTAAATGCACAAGTTCAGGCTGGAGTTGAAGCGCAATATACTGCCCTTGGAATACCACAATCATTTTGGGCAACAGGAGTTCCCGCAGGTGCTTTAGGGCCAGGATCGGCTGCAGTACCATCAGTAGCTCAAGCAGTAGCAGCAACAGCGGCTCCGCTTATTACACAAAATGTTGCTGGAACCATAGCTCTTGCACAACAATTGGTTGCAGGAGCATTTGAACTCGGTGGACAAGGCTACACGAATGCTATTAACCCTGCTGCAGTGGGTGCAATAGAATCACAAAGAGTGCCACAAGGTGACAACACCACACATATCTCTGCAGGGTATAGAATCTTTGACGATGTAACACGATCTCACTGGGGAAGTGATTTGTCATTAGAATACTATGCAACTGACGAGTTAACTTGGTGGGCCAACGCCTCATGGTTAAGTCAAAATGAATGGATTCCTG
>WTJH01000123.1 GCA_011524915.1 Flavobacteriales bacterium
AACACTTTGATTTTCAGTTCTAACATTTTGGCCAGGGGATAAAAAAATCAAAATACGGATCAATTCTATTTATTTAAAGATCCATACACAGGAATTGAACAATTAAAAAGTATATTTATAATTGAATATGAATGAATTAGCAAGTTTATTCACAACTGTTAACAGTATCATTTTGCTCATAAATAAAAAGTAAAAAACGATATTTTATGTGTGTATCTCGTCCAAAACAGAGGATAAATTGTCGATAGAAAAGGAAGAAAAAAGGAGAGATAGGATGGATATTTTTATAAGCAGAACCCAAATGAAAAACGATTTATATTTTATTGTAAGTTATTCACAATTATTACCGGCATGACTCAAACTTATTCACCGATTAAATACCTTTATTGACAAATTTAGATACAACCGTTTATGCAAATTTTTATTGGCAACGATCACGCCGGAACATCCTATAAAGAAGCAATTTGTAAACACTTACAAGCACAGGGGCATAGCGTCCAAAACTTTGGAACCGATGACGACAAGAGTGTTGATTATCCAGATTTTATGCATCCCGTTGCTGAGTCCATTCAAGAAAAAGACAGTTTGGGAATCATCATTTGTGGGAGTGGTAATGGAGCAGCTATGACTGCCAATAAACATCAGCATGTACGTGCTGCATTGTGTTGGACCAAAGAAATTGCTGCTTTGGCTCGCCAGCACAACGATGCGAATATATTAAGTATCCCTGCCCGTTTCGTTTCTATGCCTCAGGCCCTGGAAATGGTAGATACTTTTCTCAATACACCCTTCGAAGGAGGGAGACATCAAAACCGGGTATCAAAAATTGGCTGCGTCTAGTCCAATTAGGTATCAGTCCAAGGCTTTCTCCTCTTTAAAGCTGGGTGAGCTATATAGCATACTTGCTTTAAGAGCCGAGGTTTTTGTTGTTGAACAAGAGTGTGCCTATCAAGATTTGGATGGGTCGGATCAGAAAGCTGTGCATTTGCTTCAATATTCAACCCAAGAATTAGTTGGTTATGCACGTATGTTTTCTGCCCAAGGCTCAGACCTTCCGTATCATGTTTTAGGACGAATCGTCATCCGAGAAAAATATAGATCAACAGGGCTAGGACATGCACTTGTGGAAGAAGCTATTAAAACGATGGAGGACATGTGGGGAAACCAACCCATCAAAATTTCAGCTCAAGAGCATTTGACTGATTTTTATAGGAAGCACAATTTCCAAGTGACAGGAGCCCCCTACCTAGAAGACGGGATTCCTCATATCGCTATGATTCGTCCGGCAAATTAGAGTATATTCTAGCAAGGATCTGCTGACACTCGTCTCGGAGTTCGCCAAAATCAGGAAAGTCGTTTCGCCTATATACCCACAGGCTGTCAATTTGGGGTCCTGTTGTGGGAATATCCCGAAGGCTTTCGCGAAGAACTTCACGGATTTGTCTTTTGATACGATTCCTATCCACGGCTTTTGAGAACCGCCTTTTGGAAACGCTGATCGCAGCACGAAACGGTTGTTCTTGAGCTGGGACCTTAGTTCGATCTTTATATTTTACCCAAAAAAACTGCGGCCCCTTCTGCGTCTTTACCTTTGGGTTTTCAAAAAGGGCAGCAATTTCTTTTTCGCTTTTAAGGGCTTCTAGTTTCATTCCCCTGTGGGCTCTGCCATATAGGTGTTATTGTCTCTATTGATATCGGCCATGTAGAAACTCGGATCAATAACGATTGTATCAATCGTATCTTTAGGAATATCTAGAGAAAGACTGTAATTGGGGTTTGCCCAAGACCAGTCTTTGTGTACGGTCCAATCGATTGCATAGGGGTTTTCTTTGGTTCCTCGTAAAAGGGGAATGGAAATATGGTGAATTTGTTGGCTCCCGTCTTTTAGCACCACCCAAATATCCAAAGGCATGGGCATGGCCCCGTATCTTTTCAGCGAGACCACCGTCTGATCTCCCGCAGCTTTGAGTTCTTCGATCCCGTAATCCACGGTATTGGTTGTTTGGGTCCAATCCGTCAGATACCAACGTAATTGTAAACCAGAGATTCTTTCGGCCACCCGACGAAAATCGTTAGGCGACGGATGTTTGAATTTGTATTGTTGGTAATAGGCTTTTAAGGTTTCTGCCAGTTTCTTTTGCCCAATGACATATCCCAGTTGTCCTAAAAAGACCGCTCCCTTGCTGTAAGCGGCTCTTTCATAGGCCAGGTTGTAGGCATATCGATTGGCATTGGTGCTCATAGGCTCCTCAACACCAGAATTGGCCAAATAGAAATACCCACGATAGGAGCCTTCTAAGGGAAATCTTTTGTTTTCTTCAAGAATAATATCCTCTGCAATAGTGGAAATATAGGAGGTAAAACCTTCATCCATCCATTCGTGTTTCATCTCATTGGTCGCCAAAAGGTGCTGAAACCAAGAGTGGGCCAGTTCGTGCGCTGTGACTCCAAAAAGGCTACCAAACTTTCGAGTTCCCGTGATTAAGGTCAACATAGCGTATTCCATACCTCCATCGCCTCCCTGAACAACACTGTATTGTTTGTAGGGGTAGGGACCAATATTTTCGTTAAAAAACTGCATCAACTCAGCAGTTTTAGGCTGCAATTTTTTCCAGTTGTCGATAATCTTAGGATCGTTCTTATAGAAAAAGTGCAGATTTACACCATTGGGTCCGGGATGGGTATCGTGGATATATTCGGGATCTGCAGCCCAAGTAAAATCGTGTACTTGAGGTGCAATAAACCTCCAACGTATTTTACCCTTGCGAACTTTAGGTTTTGCGTTTTCGGCATAGCCATGCCCCACTTTTTCGGGTTCTTGTAAATAACCACTAGCAGCAACAGTATAATCTTTATCAATGTTTAGAGTCACATCAAAGTTTCCCCAAACCCCGTGAAATTCTCGACCCAAATAGGGTTCTGCGTTCCAACCTTCAAAGTCGTATTCTGCCATTTTGGGATACCATTGCGCCATAGAAAGGGCAACTCCTTCGGCAGATTCACGCCCCGCCCGACGGATCAATTTAGGGACTTGACCTTCAAATTCTAAGGTTAAAACGGTCTGAGATCCCGGAGCTAAAGGCTGGGCCAAAGGAACTTCTAATATGGTTCCGGATTCTTCCGGTTGTAGTGGAACTCCGTCTTGTTGGAGGTTTTTAATGCGGAGGTAACCGATCTCATTGGGTTGTAGAGAGTCGATATTGATTCGAAAACGCGTGTTTGGATCCGGACTATTCTGAATGCGAACGGCCATATCGCTTCCCGGCTGAAAGGCATTGTAATACAAATGATAAAACACCTTATCTAAGGTCTCAGGGGAGTTGTTGGTATAAACCAACTTTTGGGTTCCTTGATATTGGAAATTTTGAGCATCCACATCTACATCCATGGTGTAGTCTACCGCTTGTTGCCAATATTCCTGGGCCATCGATAAACTTCCGCAGAGTACAAAAAAAGTTGTCAACAATAGTCGCATAGGGTCCGATTTTATATTTGAGAGATTGAAACTACAAAAACTCCATCACACTCACCAATATAGGTATGGATTAAGCCAGAAATGAAGAGACTCTAATTTTTAAGTAAAAAAGGATTTGAACGGAGCGTGTTCTTTAAGGCGTACGCCTTTTTCGGTGGTCTGCAGAGAGACGAGTTCGTGTTTGGGATCGTGTTCTAACATTAAAAGGAAGTCATTTTTGACCGCCATTTCCAAAAAATCTGCTTTTTCCCGCATGGTTTGAAGGGGTCTAACATCATACCCCATAACATAAGCTAAAGGAATATGCCCTATCGTTGGGACCAGATCAGCGGCATAAACCACGGTTCTTCCTTTATAATTAAAAATGGGAAGCATTTGTTTTTCGGTATGGCCGTCCATCAAAAACACATCGAACCCCAAGGGAGTTTGAATACGGTCCCCAACAGCTGAGATAAGATTTAATTGTCCGCTTTGTTCAATAGGCTCTAAGTTGGAGGCCAGAAAAGAAGCTTTTTCCCTAGGATTGGGATCTGTTGCCCAATTCCAATGATTTTCGTGGACCCAGTATTGGGCATTTTTAAATAGGGGATAGGCTTTTCCTTGAGCATCCTGAGCAAAAGCACCCCCACAGTGGTCGAAATGTAGATGTGTAAATAAAACATCGGTTATTTCATCGGGCCCAAAACCCGCGGCATGTATGGAGCTTAAGAGGTCATAATCCCCGAAGCGATCATAATAGCTGAAAAACTTTTCACTTTGTTTATTTCCCATACCAGAATCGATAAGTACCAGTCGGTTTTGGTCTTCTATCAACAGACAACGACTAGCCATCTCAATACGGTTATTGGAATCTGCAGGGTTGGTTTTGTTCCAAATACTTTTGGGAACAACGCCAAACATTGCGCCACCATCCAGTTTAAAATGTCCTGCTTCAATGGGATGAATGGTCATACGAAAGGGTATTAATTTTCGAGTAAGCGTTCCAGTTCTTCGGCAAAGCCCCACATACGTTTGATTTCTTCTAAGGAGGACAAGCGTCTTTTCCCTTTAATCAAAATCGATTTGCCGTCCGATTCTACGTAATATATCGGATGACTTTCAAAAAATAAGACCATCTGAGGATCGAAGAACGATTCCAGGGCGGATCTTGATGCTCCTCTTAAGACAAAGTTTTTTGAAAAATCAGGATAGGCATCAAAATTGATGTGTTCTAAGTCCGATATGGGTTGTAAAACACTGCTCAACAAATCTTCCCGTTGTAGCGTAAAGGCCGGGATAGTCATGGGTGTTTTGATTCGTAAAAAAGTGGCCCTAATATCTTCCTTAGCAATAAAAGCTCCTTCAGAAAAAGACAAGTCAAAGAGTTTACTTTTTCCGTCCGGACTTTCAAGCGTATTGAATTGGTAATTGATGGTCCTAGAGTTAAACATATAATAGGAATCCAGACCAATAGGGTTTTCAATTACTGCAGAATTGTACTCCCACTCTAGGGTATCGGCAAACTTTTGAAGCTGCGACTGTCGCCGGGTAAGGCGGTCGCTAAACGGCAAAACATTGCCGATAGGTAAGGCTTTTCGGACGGCAAAAGGGTGATTGGTTGGTGCTTCATGCACATCCAAGCCGATGACTTCAAAATGTCCTCCTTGCCGTTCAAAAGCATCTTGATAATTATGAATCCCTTCCATAACGGTATGATCGACAAAGTCACATAAAGAAAAGTCTAAAACCACTTGAGCGTTTGTTGGAATCTCGTCCAACTTCGCTTTGAGTTTAAAAAAGTTTAAAAAGCTGCAAAAGTTTTTAACGCTTACATAGTAGTTTCCGCTATCCTCTTCTTGGAACATCAGCACATTGGGTTTTAACCAATTCCGACTAAAAAGAGCAAAATCCCGATTGAGGATCAGGTGTACCAAAAAGGTCCCTACAATCCCTAACAAAATTCCGGTTATAAGGTTGGTAAACAATGTTCCCAAAAGCGTTAGTAGAAAGATAAAGGCTTGTTCTTTTCCAATCCGGTAGATCCGTAAAAGATTTTCGGGTGTTGCCAGTTTATATCCCGTGTACACCAAAATTGCGGCAAGCGCCGGCATGGGAATCCTTTGAATTTGCGGACTTAACAGTAAGATGAACAATACCAAGAAAAAGGCGTGAAAGAAATTTGCAGAGCGGTTGGTTCCTCCATTATTCACATTTACAGAACTTCGGGCAATGACAGTTACCACATTGAGGCCTCCCAAAAACCCACTAACGATGGTTGATAGGCCCAAGGCTCTCAGGTCTTTATTGATATTGGACCTTCTTTTTTTAGGGTCCAATTTATCCACGGCACGAATGCTTAAAAGCGCTTCAATGCTCGCCACTAAGGTAATGGAGACTACAGCTCCCCAAAATGCACTTTGATTCCATTTCCCAAAATTGGGACGAGGCAGTTCACCCAACAAATCTGCGGGGAGTTGAATCAATAATTCGGGGGGAATCTGTAAAGGACTCTTAGCAATAAACTCGGCATAATAGCTCGCCCCAACGGTTACCACGACCACCCACATGGGAGCGGGAACCAGGTGAAACCAAGGATTTCGAATACGCGCATATAGAAATAAGAATGCTAAACTTCCAACACCTATGGCTCCTGCCAAAAGGGCTTCGCTTCCCCAAAGACCGATCCATTGCTGAATACTTTCTGGAATGCTGAGCAGTAGGTCTACAGTGCTTCCTTTGACTCCGGCATATCCCAACATTACATGAAATTGTTTGGCTAAGATCCCAAGTCCAATGGCTGCCAACATCCCCTGAAGTGCTGTTGCCGGAAAAAACTCACTTAAAGCTCCCAAGCGAAGTAAACCAAAGAGAAAGAGTAAAATTCCGGACACAATTATCGCTGCTAAAGCATATAAATATCCTTGATACGAATTTCCTTCTCCCAAAGCAACAATGGCGGCTAATACGACAATTACCAGGCCGTTTCCAGGTCCCGTGATGGTCAATTGTGATCCTCCCAGAAGGGCACACATAGCACCGCCTACAATCGCAGCGATTATTCCAGCAATTGGAGGCGCATCTGAGGCAATGGCGAGCCCCAAACCTAGGGGCAAGGCTATAAGCGATACCACAAAGCCCGAAAAAATATTTTTAGGCAGTTCAACCAAGAACAGATTATTTTGACTTTTAGGCATAAGTGTTTGGGTTTACAATTAATACATCCGTGGGTAATTCGGCCAGAATATGTTCTAGATCTCGGGGAATAATTCTCCTAAAATATGAGCTGTTATCTTCTGCATTCATGATCAGAAGGTCGGCTCTAACCACACGTGCATAGTGACCAATGGAATACCCCCGGCTACCAAAAATACTTTGAGTTGTCCATTGTATGTTTTGGATCAAATTCGTTTCAAGCTTTTGAACTAATGTTTTTATCCGGCTGTTTTCTCGTCTGTTTATTTGTTCTTTTTTTAGCGTAGCCCTTCGTAAGCTTTCGTCGTCCTCTACCGGATTGACTTCTGAAGGACTAATTTCTTCCACCAGAGTAATTTTGTTACACCCCAAGGCTTGGGAAACAGAAAATGCCGTAGCAATGGTTTGTTCAGTCTTAGGATTTTCCAGACCGTTGACAACTATATGTTCGCAGGCTTTACGATCGATTGAAGGATTCGAAATCAAAAGCACTGAACATTTAGCCTTTCGAGTTATTTTTCGGGCGATAGACCCAGAATAGTATCTTAGAACATTTTCTCGTTTAAGCGCTCCGATTAGCAATAGGTCTATCTGGTTTTCTCGAATGGTGTCTAGGAGTGTATTAACAGGTTTTCCTTCTTTCCAAAAAACATGAATATTTGGACTTTGAACTATTTTTTGTTCCTGAAGAAGACGTTCTAATTCCTGTTCTTTTGCCGAGGTTTTTTCTCCCACGTGTACCAAATGCAACTCGGCTTCAAAAAATTGACTCAATCGTACTGCTTCAGCCAAATTGGCTCCTAGGGACGGAGAAAATGCAAATCCGAAGAGGATTTTTTTAAAAGGCTGTTTCATAATTCATTTTGTTTCGTCTCAATTCAGCTCGTATTTGTCTCCTTTCATCGAGCTGCATCCCAAAATAGGAAAAAACTTTGATTTGCAGTGGCGGAATGAATAAGGGAGCAAGGACTCATCAAAAATTGTATTTTAGGAGTCAAAAGGGAGCGTTTACAATTTAGATCTGCGTGTATTATTTTATCAAATCTTTAGTCGGTTTTTTCCTGATTACTCTTTTGGGTTCTAGAAGTGCCTTGGCACAACTCACCCCTCCGATCCAAAATTTTTTACCGGAAGTATACGCAGGGGAGAATCAAAATTGGTCCATTACTCAAGCTTCTAATGGTCGGATCTATTTGGCCAATCATCGCTATTTATTAGAATATAATGGTCATCAGTGGAACCTATATCGTTCCGAAGCATTTCAACAGATACGAAAGGTTTTTGCGCAGGATGATCGGGTCTACTCTGGTGGGTATATGACTTTCGGTTATTGGGACACTACTTCAGAGGGCCAGCTGCATTACCATTCGCTGACGGAAGAATACAACATCCCTATTCTGAATGGTGAGGAATTTTGGGACATTGAATTTTTGGACGGCTTATTTATTTTTCAGTCCCTGGCTCGTATCTATATCGTAGATCCCGATAAAGGAACTTATGATATTATCGACAGTAAAACCTCCAAGCCGGGCCTATTTTTAATCAATCAGACGTTATATTTTGTAGATAACGACAAAGGGATTCGTAAAATCGAATCGGGGATCATCCAAAAAATTGAACAAGATCCCGATTTGGATTTAAATGAAATCATTGGATTAATTCAATTAGACGGAACTCCACATCTTATTTCCTCCTCGGGGATTCTCTATCGTCTGGAAGAAGACCGCTTATACAAATCAGTCCAAGAGCTGACAGAGTATTCAGAAATTTATACGGTCCACCAGTCGCAGTCTGGCCAGATTCATTTAGGGACCATTACACAAGGCTTGATTGTATTGAATCAAGGCCTTGAAAAACAAATCCAAATCGACAAAAAAAGAGGGGGGATCAACAATACAGTTCTTTCTTTATTTGAAGACCGAGAAGGCAATATATGGGCTGGACTAGATCGCGGGATCACACAGCTGAACCTACAGAGTCCTTTTATGGAATACAACAACAGTCTCAACGACATTGGGTCTGTATATACTTCTTCGGTTTACCAAGAGTATTGGTATGTAGGGACCAACCAGGGTCTCTTTTATACGACTATTGGAGGGCAAGAACCCTTTAAGCTTGTGGAAGGAACTTCCGGACAGGTGTGGAACTTAAATATCATAGAAGGCGAACTTTTCTGCAGCCACAACAGAGGTGTTTTTCGAATCAATGCAGATCGTTCTTTTTGGTTGGGAGATCAGAATGGTAGCTGGGCTGTAAAATCGATCCAAGGCACAAATGGAGAAACCCTATTGGTGTCCGGGGGATACGAAGGTCTATATATATATTCTAAGGCTAAGGGCAAGTGGCGGTTGAGGAATCGCTTAGAAGGACTCCAAATATCCAGTCGATTTTTTGAGTTTAA
>WTJH01000042.1 GCA_011524915.1 Flavobacteriales bacterium
TGGTAGACGCGCTAGGTTGAGGGCCTAGTGGGAGTTAAATCCCGTGGAAGTTCGACTCTTCTCGTGCGCACTTTCTTTTTTCACAATTTTTTTATATATTTGTCTAAGCTTTTTCATTGAAAATTAGACATATGCAGCGGGTAAAAAGCACCTTTTCAATTAAAAACCTTGAGAATCTCTCCGGTATCAAGGCGCATACCATACGCATTTGGGAAAAGCGGTACAACCTACTCTCCCCCGAACGCACCGATACCAACATCCGAAGGTACAGTCTCGACAGCCTTCGAAAGCTGCTCAACATTACTCTCTTATACAACCACGGATTTAAAATTTCTAAAATCGCCGATCTGGACGAAGACGAAATTCCTATCCTCGTTCGAGATATTGCCCTTAAATCGAATTCCGAACAAGTAGCCATCAACGCATTTAAATTGGCTATGGTCAACTTTGACACGGTCATGTTCGATGCCACTTATGATGAGCTGCTCAAGCGGTATAGTTTTTTCCACTTGCTTACCCAAGTGTTTTCTCCTCTGATGCAAGAATTAGGAATCTTATGGCAAACAGGTGCCATCAGCCCTTCCCATGAGCATTTTGTAACGCATTTGGTCAAGCAAAAGATCCACATCCAAACCGAATTGCTTCAAAGAGATACAATGCCTAAGAACAATCGAGAAGTGTTCGTATTGTTTCTTCCAGAAAACGAAATCCATGAATTGGGCTTGTTATTTCTCAACTTCTATTTGTTGAGTCAAGGGTGTAAAACAATTTTCTTGGGTCAGTCCATCACCACAGAAAGTCTCGAGACACTCTTTACCTATACGACTTCTATAACCTTTGTCACTCACTTTACGGTAGAGCCCAACAAGGATAGTATAGATGAGTATCTACTAAACTTCTACACCTCTATTCTAAAGGAAACGAGTTCCAAACTTTTAATATTTGGCCCCCAACAAGTACAGATCGATCAATCCAAACTTCCGCAAAAGATTGAAATCTTTAAATCTGTAGATGCCTTCCGTGTATCTTATTTCAACGAAAATATATTTGTTTAAGCTTTTCGTTTTTTGTTTAACTTTTTATTAATTTAGTAGCACGAACTTAAATTCGCTTTAAGATTCACTGCTATGAAAAACTTATTCGATCGCGTTTCTACCGATTGTAGTCGACACGTTACTCAACTCTACAGTACGTCATTTTCGATGGCTACAAGGATGTTGTCCCCAGAAATTCGGGAGCACATTTACAACATTTATGGTTTTGTTCGTTTCGCAGATGAAATTGTAGATACTTTCCACGACTATCCCAAAGAGGACTTACTCAACCGCTTTGAGCAAGAAATGTATTTATCGCTTAAACAAAAAATTAGTCTCAACCCCATCCTCAACAGCTTTCAACATACCGTAAACACCTTCGAAATTGATATAGAACTTATCGAAGCCTTTATGTTTAGCATGCGTCAAGACTTGGATAAAAGTGTTTACCATACGGTTGAGGAATACCAAAAATATATTTATGGATCGGCAGATGTTGTGGGTCTAATGTGTTTAAAGGTCTTTGTCAAAGGGGATCGCGAACAATACGAAGCACTCAAACCTGCGGCTATGGCCTTGGGATCTGCTTTTCAAAAAGTCAACTTTTTAAGAGATTTAAAAGCTGATTTTCAGCAATTGGATCGTTCTTATTTTCCACAGGTTGACTTCAATGAATTCGATGAAGCTTCCAAAAAAAGAATCATTGCCGAAATTGAGGCCGACTTTGCTAAAGCCCGTACAGGCATTTTTCAGTTGCCTGAAGGTGCTCGTTTTGGGGTTTACACAGCTTATAAATATTATTTGAAGCTCCTGAGAAAACTAAAAAACACCCCCCCACTTCGCTTACAATCCACCCGAATTCGGGTACCGAACTACCAAAAAGTTAGTGTTTTAGCAAATTCATACGTTAAATATCATTTAAATCTGCTGTAAATTATGTGGGAGATGATTTGGGTTGCCATTTTATTGGGAACCTTTGTTGGGATGGAAGGAATGGCATGGTTTTCACACAAATATATCATGCACGGTTTTTTGTGGAGTTGGCACAAAGACCATCATATCAAGGATCACGATTCCTGGTTCGAACGCAACGATCGCTTTTTTATATTTTATGCTTTTATCTCCACGGCTTTGGTATTGAGTTGGGGAGAATTGGGATTTTGGGCTGGACTCCCCATGGGAATCGGTATTTTCTTATACGGACTCACCTACTTTTTGGTCCACGATATTTTTATACATCAACGGTTTAAAATATTTCGAAATTCCAATAACCGCTACGCTAAGGGCATTCGTCGTGCACACAAAATCCATCACAAAAACATTCACAAAGACGAAGGCGAATGTTTTGGAATGTTGTGGGTCCCTCGAAAGTATTTTAAATAGGAGTTAGTCTACCTTTTTAAGCCAATTGTTACGGAAATCACAATCTCTATAGGCCGCATTTAAACTGATATAGGTGGCTTCAATTTTATCTTTCATCCACTGCTGCACAACTCTTAACTGCTTGTCTTTTAAGGCCAGTTCTTTGATTTTTACATAGTCTTTGGAAAAATCAGCAAGGTGTTCTTCGAATCGATTAGAAACCTTTAGTATCTTATATTTTTGGCTTCCATTTTCATCTTGGTCCAACAGCGGAACTGTGATGTCATTATCCTTTAGATTCCGTACTTGAGAATACAGTACTGCATCCATTTTAGTGAGTTCGAAACGCGTATCACCTGTCGTGGGGTTAATCAGTACTCCCCCGTTAAATCGGGTTTCCTTTTCGTCCGAAAACTCTCGTGCAGCTTCCTCAAAACTAATTTCACCATCTGCAATTCTCTTACGGATAGTAACAAGCTTTTCTTTGGCTTCGACCAACTGAGATGCATCGACTTTAGGAGTTAGTAGGATATGACGAACGTCTATTTCTTGACCCCTAATTTTGTCCACGGTTAATATATGCCACCCAAAATCGGTCCGAAAAGGATCAGAAATCTCGCCTTCTTCTAAGCGGAATGCCATATCTCTAAATTCTTTAACCATTCGGGGTTGTTTCCGGTTCAGGGTATATTTCCCTCCCTTGGCTCGCGAACCAGGGTCTTGGGAATACAAAATAGCTTTAGAAGCAAAAGAGGAACCGCGTTCCAATACATCGGCTTTAAATTGCTTTAGACGATTGACAACTCGTTCGGTCTCTGCTTCGGTAACTTCAGGAGCGACAACAATTTGAGCGATTTCTAATTCGGTCCCAAAAGTCGGTAATTCTGATGCCGGTATTTTTTCAAAAAACTCACGTACCTCTTCTGGAGTGATTTCTACTTTTTCGATGACCTGGGCTTGCATCATTTGAGATAGCCGTTGCGTCTTATTGATCTCAAACAATTCGGCCCGAAAGCTTTGTTCGTCGGGTTGATTGTAAAACTCTAAAACCTTATCCATGGATCCTACTTGCTGAATAAAGTAGTCTATAGTCTGGTCTACATAGCCTTGGACTTCTGCATCACTGAGTTCTAAACTGTCCTGAATGGCATGATGTGCATACAGCTTCTCCTCCATCAATTTTCCCAGCAATTGACACTTGCTTACCCCTTTGGTACTCATCCCCTGAGACTCCATTTCCATTTTCATCTTAGAAACATCAGAGTCGAGGATAATAAAGTCACCAACTACTGAACTTACCCCATCGATTTTTAATCGCTTGGAGGTGTCAATAGACTGGGCTTGGAGCACTACTACACTACTCAAAAAAGCAAATAACAGCAGCTTATTCATAAATTTCAAAGGTTTTATTTTTAAGGGCGTCTTGTATAAATTGGAGCTCAAAAGCTTTTTGTTGGCGAACACGTTGTTGGTTGTTGCGGATATTTTCAATGGTCGGTTTTAAATACAAAAACGGAGCAAATTCTCCTATAGATTTGTGTTGTATGATATAATTCAAAGATACATGTACGCTGTCTTTGAATTCAAAAAATTGTGATTTTTTTGACAATTGCTCTCGAAGCTGATCATAGACCAAGGAATCTTCCACAACTCGAGGGGAAAATTCGAACCACACACTATCGTTCAATTGTGAATAATCAAACTGATAATGCAGGGAATCTAGATATTTCTGATCCGAAGGTAGATAACTGATAAAATGGGAACGAATTTGATCAAAATCTGGATGGGTTTGCATCAAGCGAATACTTCTGAATTGAATCAGAGGAGATTGTAATCGAAAGTTTGTTTTGTTTTGATCGTAATACACCCTTAAACTAGAATCTGTTACGGGCTTGCGGACTTCTTGCTTTAACAACTCGTCTTTGTAGGTATTGGCAAACAACTCTGTCCGGTAGTCTTGAATGGTATTTTCTAAAGACAATTGTTGTTCGTCGGAAAGGTTGACCCGAGCTTGTTGGTAGAGTAGTTGCTGCCGTCCCCAACGATTGATGTAATCCCGCGCCCAAAGAATACTGTCTTGTGTTGATTTCTGCCCTTGGGGAAGTTCTGGTAGGTCTGATGCATATAGGTATACATTCCCCACACGGGCCAAAACAAAATCCTCCTGCCCTAGTTGTAATTGTTTGCATTGGTAGGTACTCAAAACAACAAAAAACAGACCCCATCGAAATAGGCTTGTACGTACCGAATTAAAATTTGGAAACATCATATGGAGGCAACGAAATAAGTTGAAAATATTGTGTTAGTTATTAACATTTTCACGTATTTATTTTAATAAAAATCATAAGTTGCTGTTATACAGCGCTATATATTGTTAATATTTTTCTTGAAATTAAAAAATATTCGTATTTTTGTATCGAAGATGAGTAACAAACTACACCACTTACTACTAAGCATCATTTGCATTGTTGGGTTTTCCTTCACCTCAAATGCTGCACCGAATACTTTGTATACGGCCTTGCAATTAGAGGACGTACATGTGGTGTATAAATACAAGCAACTGATACTTCAAGGATGCCCAGAACAAGGGAAACTTGAAATATTCAGCATCATTGGAAATCCCATCTACAGTTGTGATCTTGCACAACTCAAAGGAAGCACTATTCCTTTCGATCTAGAAACCAACAATATGTATATTGTTCGGATCTCTATCGGACAAAAATCAAAGACCTTTAAAATTATCGCTTAACCTGTTCTAGGTTGGACTGTAATTCGGAGCTTGCTTCGTTATACTCACATTGTGCGGATGGCTTTCGCGGATTCCTGCGGCAGTAATCTGAACAAACTGAGCTGTTTGCTGAAGATCTGCAATGGATTGAGCTCCGCAATATCCCATTCCAGCTCTTAAACCTCCAACAAACTGATGGATACTTTCGTTCAGCTCCCCTTTGTAGGGAACACGTCCTACAATTCCTTCGGGAACTAACTTTTTTAAATCATCTTCTACATCCTGAAAATAACGGTCGCTACTCCCTTTCTTCATGGCTTCAACAGAGCCCATACCTCTATAGGTTTTAAATTTTCGCCCTTCAAAAATCACTGTTTCTCCAGGAGATTCTTTGGTTCCAGCCAAAAGCGAACCTAACATTACCGCATCTGCACCGGCAGCCAATGCTTTGGAAATATCTCCTGTAAATCGGATTCCTCCATCGGCAATTACGGGAACTCCACTTCCCTTAATGGCTTCGGCAACTTCCATAACAGCAGAAAGCTGAGGGAAACCAACACCAGCAATGACTCGGGTGGTACAAATGGATCCAGGTCCGATACCTACCTTAACTGCATCTGCCCCACATTCCACCAAATATTTTGCGGCTGCACCTGTAGCGATATTCCCTACGACGACATCTAAGTCTTGGTAGTTCGATTTGATCTTTTTTAGCACGGAAGCAACTCCTTGAGTATGCCCATGGGCGGTATCTACAATAATAGCATCGACACCCGATTGAACCAAAGCAGCAACGCGCTCCAAAACATCTTCAGTAACCCCAACGGCAGCAGCAACTCTTAAGCGGCCATAACCGTCTTTGTTGGCGATAGGCTTTTTGGTTTGTTTGGTAATATCTCGGAAGGTAATGAGTCCTACCAGCTTTTGATTTTCATCAATAACCGGAAGTTTTTCAATTTTATGCGTTTGCAAAATCTCTTCTGCATCTGCTAAGGAAACCCCCTTATTTACGGTGATCAAATTATCGGAAGTCATCACCTCTGTAATTTTACGGTCTTTGTTGCGTTCGAAACGCAAATCTCTATTGGTGACAATCCCCGCCAATGCTCCATTGTCATGGACAATGGGGATACCGCCAATTTTATGGATCGCCATACTCTCTTGAGCATCGGCTACGATAGCCGTCAAGGGTAAGGTAACAGGATCCAAAATCATTCCAGATTCTGCTCTTTTTACTCGTCGAACCTGTTCCGCTTGAGCTTCGATAGACATGTTTTTGTGTAAGACACCAATCCCCCCTTCACGAGCCATAGCAATGGCCATACTACTCTCAGTAACCGTATCCATGGCGGCTGAGATAATAGGTACATTAAGGTTGATGTTGCGACTAAAACGCGTGGTGATTTGAACTTCTCGAGGTAAAACTTCGGAATAGGCAGGAATCAATAAGACGTCGTCATACGTTAATCCCGTGCCAACAATCTTGGATGATGTCATAAGGCAACTAGTTCTCTAATTGCATGCAAATATACTAATATTTTCGGGCTTTAGGTTTCGTTTAAGAGGAACAATAGCCTCAGGTCTTAGGAATAATTTATACCTTGTATAGGCCGCTACATTTGAACACTTTAAGCTATTTATGAGTCCCACAAATCCGAAATACCATGCATTTTAATTTTCCATCCATCGGTCTTGCCCTATGGCTAGGGCTGTTCGTATCGTTCGAATCCAATGCGCAAAGCATTCGCGCTCAACAATTAGCCCCCACACCTACGCCCTTATGGGAAGAGGAGGAAATATCGGAGTCTTTGTCGGTGCGGATGAAATTTTTGTGGTTGACAGTCAATATGAAGATCTAACCGAATCCATCTTGGAAACCATTGATTCCATTGCTTCCAAACCCATTCGGTTTTTAGTGAATACGCACAGTCATAGCGACCATATTGGCGGAAACAGCAACTTTGCTGCTAGGGGCACTACGATAATCGCTCATCAAAAGGTATTGGAAAGACTTATCGTTCAAAATTTTGATTCGCTTGGAAATCCTAGAGGCAGGATTCGAAAAAGCCATTTACCCAAAATTACATTTACCGATCAGCTAGAACTACAAACCGATCCGCATCATCAGATCTTGGTTTTTCACATAGAAAAGGCCCATACAGATGGGGATTGTATTGTTTATTTCAGTGCGGAAAATGTACTCCATATGGGAGATGTTTTCTTTAACGGACGATTTCCATTTATTCATCAAGAAGCTGGGGGAACCATAGATGGGGTGATTGCTGCCGTCAATCAAGCGCTGATACTTTGTACAGAAGAAACGGTCGTTATTCCAGGCCATGGAGTTGTGGGAACTACCACCGATTTAAAAAATTATAGAAATATGTTACAAACCATTCGAGATCGGATTTTTAAGGCCAAAAAAAGGGGGAAATCTTTAGCTGAAATCATTGCTCAAAACCCTACAAAAGAATGGAATACATCACATGGGCAAGCCCGTATTAAACCCCATATGTTTGTGGAAGATGTCTTTAGGAGTCTCAGCCTCTAATTTTTAGTTCAGCTGTATCTTAGACGCCATAGGTGTCAAAAATTGCCCGCGCCTTATTGATGGCGGTTTCAAGGGCTAAACTTTTAAGGGAGTGATCGATTTGGTTTTGGTTGCAATAGCTCAGGATGTGTTCTGTTGGCATATTCCCCACCAACTGATCGTGCGCCATAGGACACCCTCCATAACCCAATAGGGCACCGTCCATTCGACGACAGCCCGCTTTGTAGGCCGCATCGATCTTTGCATAACTTTCCTGCGGATGCGTATGCAGGTGTACGCCTATCTCTAAGGGCAATTCTTGAGCATAAACAGCTCCGAGTAGTTCCTGTATCAGGGTGGGCGTCGCTTGCCCTATGGTGTCCGAAAGAGAAACACAGCGAACGCCCCAATCGGCCATTCGTTCCATCCACTGGAGCACCAAATCCGAACTCCAAGGATCCCCATAGGGGTTCCCAAAACCCATAGACAAATAGACCACCAACTCTTTCCCAGCTGTAGATGCCATTTGAATAATTTCTTGAAGTAAAACTTCGGAAGCAGCGATACTTTTATGCGTGTTTCGCATTTGAAAATTTTCGGAAATGGAAAAGGGATAGCCCAATTGATCTACCATAGGGTGTTTACAGGCTTCAACAGCTCCTCTCCTATTGGCTACGATCACTAAAAATTTAGTCCTGCTTTGAGATCGATCCAGTGCACTTAACACCTGAGCTGTATCTGCCATTTGAGGGATGGCTTTAGGAGACACAAAACTTCCACAATCCAAAACAGGAAAGTTTACTTGGAGGAGATGCTGTAAGTAATTAATTTTTAGTTCGGTAGGCACTATTGTTTTAATGCCTTGTAATGCATCTCTGGGGCATTCAATTAGGGTTAAAGCAGGGGATTGTGAAGATATTGCTTCCATAGGTCTATGTAAATTTAAGAACATTGAAGCTTCCGCAGCTTTCAATTCCCTAAAATTCAATCCAGCTGTTAAAAAGGACTTATATTTGCCTACTAAATCTATGAAAGAAAGATGATTGAACGCTTTGAAGAAGAATTAGCCCCATTTAGAAACAAATTAGTCAGCCACCCCTTATACCGACAAATAGATCGAGTAGAATCTATACAGTTGTTGATGGAAGCCCATGTTTTTGCCGTATGGGACTTTATGTCCTTGGTAAAAAAACTACAACAAGACCTCACCTGTACCACTTTGCCTTGGACCCCCTCCCCCTATCCAGAGGCGGGCCGGCTCATCAATGAAATTGTTTGGGGCGAAGAAACAGATATCAACCGCCATGGACACGTTCAGAGTCATTTCGAAATGTATCGAGATGCCATGCAAAATATTGGGGCCTCTACCGAAA
>WTJH01000061.1 GCA_011524915.1 Flavobacteriales bacterium
TCCGGTTTCAATTTTTTATCTCGAGCCCGAACAGCATAGTCCTTGACTTGACTTCCGATTTGTGGTAAGGGTTGAGCATCAGCAAAACGAACTACAGGAACAACCAATCCGTCTTCTACTGCTACGGCTACACCGATATGTACGTGGTGATTTTGAACAATCTGTTGGTCTTCCCAACGAGAATTTACCTGTGGATGCTTTTTCAGAGCAAGGGCTGTTGCTTTGACAACAATATCATTAAAGGAAATTTTGGTGTCCGGCAAATTGTTGTATTGTGCTCGGAAAGCCATGGCTGCATCCATATTTAGCTCAACTCCTAGATAATAATGAGGAGCACTAAATTTAGAAGCTGCCAGTCTTTTGGCTATGGTTTTACGCATTTGAGAATTGGCAATAGCTGTAACAGACTCCTCAAGATTTTGAGGCATTGCAGCCAACCCAACTCCGGGTTGATAGTTTTCTACATCGCGTTTAATGATTCTGCCGTGATCTCCACTTCCTTGAACTTGAGCCAGGTTGATCCCTTTCTCAGCTGCAATTTTTTTCGCTAAAGGAGAAGCAACAATTCGTCCTTGTGGTTGTGCCACTTGAACCGTTGGTGCAGGTGTTGGTTTTGGTGTGGCCTGTGCTGGCGCAGCCTCTTTTACTGCTGCGGGTTTAGCTGGTTCAGACACTTTGGTTTCTGCAGGCTGTGTTTGAGCTGGAGTATCCTCCGCCAAAGAATTGATATATTTTTCAACGGCATCAATGGATGTTCCATTGGGACCAACAACCGCTAAGGTACTATCTACAGGAGCCGAACCTCCTTCAGGGATACCAATGAACAAAAGCTCTCCCGTATAGAAAGATTCAAATTCCATGGTAGCCTTATCGGTTTCAATTTCGGCCAAAATATCCCCTTCTTGAACCGTATCACCTACTTGCTTCAACCAACTAGCAACGGTACCTTCTTCCATGGTATCGCTCAGTCGGGGCATGGTAATCACTTCAATTCCTTCCGGTTTTTCAGCTGCTTCAGATTGAGATTCTTGCACCGGTTGGGCTTCTGCTGGGGCAGCTTCTTCCGTAGAGGCTGCAGCACCTCCATCCAAAAGACCGCTAATATCTTCGCCTGCTTCCCCAATAATGGCTAATAATGCATCTACAGGGGCAGATCCACCCGTTTCAATTCCAATATGAAGCAAAACTCCTTCATGAAAAGACTCAAACTCCATGGTGGCTTTATCGGTTTCAATTTCTGCAAGGATATCCCCTTCCTGTACCGTATCTCCAACGTTCTTTAACCACTGAGCGACAGTTCCTTCTTCCATGGTGTCGCTCAATCGAGGCATTGTTATTATTTCCGCCATTTATGCTAATTTATGAGGTAAAAATGGATAATCTTTTTGTTCGTACACCGCATCATACATGAGTGAGAGATCTGGATAGGGAGAATTTTCGGCAAACTCTTCACACTCTTTTACTCTTTCCTTGATCCGTGCATCAATAGCAGCAATATCATCTTCTGTTGCAAATTTTTGATCCAGAATATGTTGCTTCACTTGAGTGATGGGATCGATCTTACGATATTCCTCCACCTCTTCTTTTGTTCTATAGTGCTGTGCATCTGACATGGAATGCCCTCTGTATCGGTAGGTTTTCATTTCAATGAATGAGGGTCCACCTCCTGTTCGGGCTCTTTTGATCGCCTTATCCATGGCTTTTGCAACCACGACAGGGTCCATTCCGTCTACAGGCTCACAAGGCATTTCATAGCCCAAACCTAGCTTCCAAATTTCTTCATGATTGGCTGTACGAGCAACAGAAGTCCCCATAGCGTAACCGTTATTTTCTACTACAAATACTACGGGTAAATTCCACAGCATTGCCAAATTTAAGGTTTCGTGTAAAGATCCCTGACGAACGGCACCATCTCCCATAAAACAAAGGGTAACGTTGTCGCGTTTGTGGTATTTATCTCCAAAGGCCATCCCTGCTCCTAGAGGAATTTGTCCTCCAACAATTCCGTGTCCTCCGTGAAATTTAAATTCTTTTGAAAAGATATGCATAGACCCCCCTAAACCTTGAGAGGTACCTGTAGCCTTTCCATAAAGCTCAGCCATCACTCTTTTGGGATCTTCTCCCATACCTATGGGTTGTACGTGGTTTCTGTAAGCGGTAATCATTCGGTCTTTACCCAGCTCCATTGCGTGTAAACACCCGGCCAACACAGCTTCCTGTCCATTGTACAGATGTAAAAATCCTCTAACTTTTTGCTGAATGTAAACTGCTGCTAGCTTGTCTTCAAATTTGCGCCAGAAGAGCATGTCTTCATACCATTTTAGATAAGTAGCTTTGGTGATTTTTTTCATAATTCTAAATTAATTCCCTCAAGAATTCACAAAAATAGCGAAAAGCATTGGCTTTAGGAATAGGCTTGGAATCTTTTGAAATTTTCAAAAAAAAAGCCCCCTATTCTTGCGGTTCAACCGAAGAAAACTTGGACATATTGAAAGTTAGTGAAAATCGAAGGGTGTTTTCTAGAGGATTCCGAATAGTAGAGGTAGAGAATAAATAGGAAATGTCAAAATCTACCCGATTGAGCTGCATTCCAGCCCCAAAAGTCAAAAAGCGCCGAGCTCCTTTTTCCAAACTTTCATTGAAATATCCGGTACGAAGTGCGAGGGTCTTTTGAAACAAATATTCGAAACCTACCGCCCAGGTAATTTCCTTTAGTTCTTCTTGAAATCCGTCGGGTGCGTCCCCAAAAGATTCGATGATCCCTTCCAAGAACCCAATGTCGGGTTGTTGATAGCCTACAAGTACGTTTTGGTCGTCATAGACTGCAACGGGGCTTGGCACCAAAAGCTTATTAAATTCCGTGTGTAAACCAAGGATATTATTGTCATCGAGGATCAGGTCTAAACCTGTTCCCAATTTTAAATTTGTAGGGATAAAGTTCTTTTGCCCTCCCAAGTCATAATTCAATCGAGGGCCGATATTGGAAATATTCATTCCTGAGCGAAATCTCCAGTCAGACCCCACCCAATCAAAGCTATTGCTCTGATAATAGGCTGCTATATCCACTCCAAGCGTATTGGCTGCTTGGGTGTCAACATCCGTAGCAATTTTTAAATCCGATCGGATAAAACGACCCACTACCGCCATGGAAAAGGTTTCACTCAACTTCAAAGCATAGGAAAGGTCCAAAGTAATTTCGTTTGGCCTTTGGAGTCCTTGGTCCACAATGGTTCCACCGACAATCTCATTGAACTGTATATCTCCTAAGCTAAAGTACTTTAGACTTGCAGCCCAAGCACTACGGTCGCTCACGCGGGTGGCATAGGTAAGATTTCCCAGGAAAATATCATTGACCAGTTTGCTCAGATATGGAGTGTAACTCACGCCCAGGGCTTGTTCCTTGTTAAAAAATGCATATTTGGCAGGATTCCATTGTTGAGAAAAAGCGTCAGGACTCGTGGCAACTCCCAATTCTCCCATTCCAGCGGCACGTGCATCAGGTGTAATAAGAAGGAAAGGGACACCAGTCGTAATCACTCGAGAGTCTGATTGCGCCTGAACCGCCTGCAATGCCAGAAATAAAATGGCAAAATAGACCCATGTATGTATTTTTCTAGTCCAAAACCTCATGTGATACTAACGTACAAACAAGAATTTTCTTGTATTTAATTCCTGAAAACTTGCCCGAATATAATAAAACCATAATTCTATCGTTTAAGGTTTGGTGTAATGTATCTATTAGGGAATGCATCCACTCATTAAATTGTATATTGCATGAAGATTAATGTTTTGAAAAACGAATCCATGAAAGTTGTAAAAGCACTGGTTTTATGTACGGTTTTGGTAGGTTTAGTGGCTTGTGGTCGCAACAATACTTCCCGTGCAACCGGATGGTCCATCAACTCCAAAAAAGGAGGATTTCAATACAATGTAGAATTCGAAGACCAAGAAACAGGTCCTGGGCTCGTATTTATTGAAGGAGGAACCTACACCAAAGGACAGGTGCAAGACGATGTCATGCACGACTGGAACAATTCTCCTACACAACAGCACGTGATGTCTTTCTACATCGATGAAACTGAGGTGACCAATCTTATGTATATGGAATATTTGGATTGGTTGGAATTGGTTTTCCCTAAAAACGATCCTCAATACCGCTTAATCTATGAAGGAGCTCTTCCGGATACATTGGTGTGGCGAAACCAATTGGGGTATTTAGAAGAATTGACAACGAACTATCTGCGACACCCAGCCTATGCCGAATATCCGGTGGTAGGGGTCAACTGGATACAAGCCGTTCAATTTGCGGAATGGCGCACCAACCGTGTGAATGAATTTATTCTGGAACGAGAAGCCTATATCGAAAGAGATGTGCGTTATAATGAAATTGATGCCAATAGTACTTTTAGCACAGACACCTATCTCAAACTTCCACAGGCAACCTATGGCGGAAAAATTGATAGCTTACTCGGTAAAAATGGAACCGAGAAAAAAGATACCGCCACCGTCAATGTATATGCCGGTGTAGAAAAAGGACTTCTACTTCCCTCCTACCGCCTGCCTACAGAAGCGGAGTGGGAATATGCAGCCCTAGCCCTAGTTGGAGATCGAGAATACAACACCTATAGAGGGAAGAAAAAATACCCTTGGTCCGGAGAATACACCCGCTCTAGCGAACGAAGAACAGAAGGGGATCAGTTGGCCAATTTTAAATTAGGAAAAGGAGACTACGGCGGAATTGCTGGTTGGTCTGACGACGGAGGTGATATCACCGTACAAGTAAAAAGTTATCCTCCCAATGATTTTGGAATCTACGATATGGCTGGAAATGTGGCCGAATGGGTTTCTGATGTATATCGTCCAATTATCGATGACGAAGCCAACGATTTCAACTACTATCGTGGAAACGTTTATCGAAAAAATGTGATTGGAGAAGATGGGAAAGCCATTGTAATCTCTCAGGACGAACTGGTCTATGACACCTTACCCAACGGAAAACTTATTCTTAAGCGTCTGCCAGGACAGCTAGAGCAAGTGCCCGTGGACGAGGAAGAGACCTTCTTAAGACAAAACTTCTTCGAAAGTGATAACCGAAACTACCGAGATGGGGATCGGGAATCGACTCGAAAATTTGATGACCGCGGTGGAGATGAAGACGGAGATTCAAAACCAGAATCTACATTGATGTACGACGCCCCTACACACCCTAAAGTACAGGTGGGCGAAGATGGTGAAAAAATAAGATCCTATGACCGATCTTCTAAACGAACAACCTTAATCACCGATGAAGTTCGAGTGTATAAGGGTGGTTCTTGGAAAGACCGTGCCTATTGGCTAGACCCAGCACAAAGACGCTATTTACCTCAGTATATCGCAACAGACTATATCGGTTTCCGATGTGCAATGACTCGCTTAGGTTCTAAAAACAAAATCAAAAAAACTGCCCGTCACAAAAGGGGCCGCTAACTAAAAATATTCAATTGAGGGCATCCTTTAGGATGCCTTTTTTTATATGATTTTATCTAAGGTTTACTCAAAATTTCAAGCCTCCAAAGGAGTTTTTACAGATTCTAGAAAGATTATAGATCAAGGATTATTTTTTGCCTTAAAAGGACCTCATTTCGACGGCAATCAATACGCGCTAAAAACCCTAGAGTTAGGAGCTATTGCTGCGGTTGTTGACGATCCAAAAGTTGCTGAAAAACACCCCGATTGCATCTTGGTCGAAGACAGTCTAAGCTGTCTACAGCAATTGGCTCAAATGCATAGAAGAAAGCTTCAGACGACAATTATTGGTTTGACGGGAAGTAATGGTAAAACAACCTCAAAAGAATTGATCTACTCCGTTCTTTCCCAAAAGTTTAAAACTCATGCGACCCAAGGGAACCTGAATAACCATATTGGAGTTCCCCTAACACTTTTACAAATAGAACCGGACTGTGAAATAGCGATCATAGAAATGGGAGCCAACCACAAAGGAGAAATTCGGGAGTTAGCCGCTATCGCAGAACCTGATTTGGGGTATATTACGAATTTTGGATATGCACATATAGAGGGTTTTGGTTCTTTAGAAGGGGTTGTTCAGGGAAAGTCGGAATTGTATCAAGACGTTCAATCCCGATCGGGCACCATCGTGATTAACGGAGATGATGCCAAGCAAGTCGCCCTTATGGAAAACTACCCATGCTTGTCCTACGGAACCCAACCGCATAATGATATCGTCCTTGAGTATTTAACACATACGCAAAAACCGATTGAACTGCGCTACCAAGACACCATCTATTCGAGTCAATTACACGGGGATTACAACGGCCCTAATTTGGGAATAGCCTTTGCTTTGGGAGTACATTTTGAATTAAACCTATCCCAAATAGCTCAGGGTATTTTGGACTATACCCCCAACAACCAACGATCGGAATGGAAAACTGTTGGAGAAAATCGTGTCTTTTTGGATGCTTATAATGCCAATCCTAGCAGTATGCGAGCGGCCCTAAAATCTTTTGCGTCCAATCACCCCAATGGGATTGTGGTTTTGGGAGATATGTACGAACTGGGTGATATTTCAGAAGCATCGCATCTGGAAATAGCCCAACAGGCAATTGCTCTCGGATTTAAAAAAATAATTTTGGTAGGATCGCATTTTGGTCAACTCAAACGAAAAGAAGCCTCTTTACATTTTTGTTCTGATGCCGCTGCTGTTCGCCATCTGTGGGAAACCGAAGATTGGAAGAATGAAGTTATTTTGATTAAAGGCTCGAGAGGTATGACCTTAGAAAAAATAATTGAGTCCTAAGTAGCTACTTGATGAAAGGGATTAAAAGTGTATCTTTAAAACAAAAATTATGGGCGTAGGCGGATTATTTTTTGGAAGCATTGCACTCTGTGCTGTATTAGCTATTGCTGTCGTATTACAAGAACAGCGGTAAGCCTTGAAAATCGATCTTCACGGTAAATCACATCAGGATTCTCTTCGATTGGTGGAGGATCTTTTATTGGATAACTCTATGGATTCCAGTGTAACAGAAACTGAAATCATCACTGGAAATTCCTTAGTCTTGCAAAACAAAATCATCAAAGAAGTTTTGGAATACCACGGCTTTAAATGGTATATCCCACATTGGAACAAGGGCATGATTGTGGTACTCAATCAATAAAAAAAACCTGCTAAAAGCAGGTTTTTTGTAGGGTTTGAAAATGGTTTAATCCGAAACTCGAATAAAATTCCACGTCTCTGTAAAGCCATCACCTTCGTCGGAACTGTTCACTCGGAGTAAAACGTTCGTTAGGGATTCGATGGAAAGAACAAAATCTCCATCCACTAATATTTCGGTTTGTTCGGTATTGTTGAATCGCCAGGAATCTACCATGGTTGCTAGGACTTCCCCTGCCTCATTTTCAAAGGTGAAAATATAACTCCCATAGGCCGAAAAAGATACTTCAGCAGAGGTGGCAGCTTCACAATTCGGGATTTCTTCATCGGTCTCATGATCAAAGCAACTGACTTCATACAGCATTTGAGCGAGGGTTCCTCCTTCCGAATTGGAATAGTCGGACAGTGACCAGGTATTCACTAACAGATCAAAATTAGATTCTTCTCCTGCATCTTCGGCACCATTGACAGGCTCGGCCTTATCCGCACTATAGTCGCCCGAAAGATCTCCACAAGGAAATTCAAAGTCGTCAGGCAGGGTAAACTGAACGGTAAAATCTGCTGTAAGTTCGTTATTACTTTCTTCTACAACAATATCGGTTAAACGAGCAATACGCTGATTGGTTCCGTCAATCCTTTCATACAGGTCTACAGAACTCACAGTACCGTCTGCTGCTTCTTCTAATGTATAGGTGCCATAAGCCATCACAAGCTCATCCACAGACTCGCCTTCGTGAGTTCCCGTGATTTGAATCCCTAATAAATAACGATCGTCCGTAAATTCTATCCCATAAAAGGAGCAATTTACGGTAGCTTTAGCGCTTGAGGAACTGCTACTTGCCACATTCCATTTACCATTGATGGTTTTTTGGGCTTCTTCGACCGTCTGGTCCGCTACTGTTCCCGTAGCATTTAAATCAAAAACTAAAGGCGGAATAGAATCATCGTCTCCGCGACATCCCCACAAAAGGAGTACTAAAGAAAAAAGAGAAAGAAGTTTTTTCATGTATTGTTTTAAAATTTGATGCAAAGAAAATGCATTCTATTGAAAATTAAAACTTTAAACACGGTATAACCCTTAAACTTTAAATCTACTTTTTGTTTTGAAGATCGCGAATAGCTTTATAAATCAATAAAATACAGCCAAATATGAGGGCATAAACGATAAGATTTCTAAAAAAATACATCGGAAGGGTTTGATTAATACCTTTTGAAATTTAAACTAAACTTTTGAAAAGACAACTTCCAAAAATGAAAAGAAAACTTGGAGAGCCCTGAAACCTAATTAATAAATCATAAATAAGTCCCTTGGATATGAACTCCAAAAAGGAGTGGACATCCAAAGACTGTGCAGCTAAAATATCATGAAACCAAAAGTTCCTCATTCGCATACAAAAAAAACCGCAAGAAGTAAATTCTTGCGGTTAATAACCATAAACCAATTCATTCAATGAAGAAAAAATTGATGTGCAAATGTAATATTCTGATTTAAAACAAAAACCGCCAATAAAATGACAGTTTAGAAACAAATGGATTTTTATGAAATGATTTTGTTTGAATCTCATTGCATTAAGTTTGTTTCCCCAAAATCTTACCCTAAATTTTTCCTCCTTTTTGTGAATGGGAATTGTATATTGTTATGACCTTAAGCCAATTTTTGATGAAAAAATATACTCATATAATTCATTTTGTTTTACTTGCCATATGGATCCCTTTAATTGTAAAGTCAATTATTGATGTTGATTATTTGCTGATAATCACATCCGTTGGGTTTTCACTTTCCTCCATTGGTTTTCTAATAAACCATTTCAAA
>WTJH01000048.1 GCA_011524915.1 Flavobacteriales bacterium
GTTTTTAGTTTCACCCTTCTTCCCTTGAAAACTGCAGCATTTCAAATTATTTTGCTATATTTGATAAAAATATATCCGCCTATACAACAACAATACTTTAGTTAATTACGAAATAAACGTTTTAAACAGGTATTGTTATGGATACAAATTACCCTTCAGACGCACTTTTAATTGAATCTTACATCGACGGCAACGAGTATGCCCTCGAAAAGCTGATACAAAAGCACAAATCCCGTATTTATAATTTTATTTATTCTAAAGTTATGGATCGTGATACGGCTGAAGATATCTTTCAAGACACCTTTATCAAGGTTATTCGGACCCTTAAAAAAGGGGGATACGACGAAAATGGTAAGTTTCTTCCTTGGGTCATGCGAATTGCCCATAACCTGATCATTGATTTCTTTAGAAAAAGCAATCGTATTCCAACTTTTGAAAACCGAGACGATTACGATGTGTTTCAATTCATAGGAGACGATAGCGGTAATGTCGAAGACGCATTGTTCGACGCTCAAGTCGAAAATGATCTTTCGCACCTGATCGAATCCCTTCCAGACGATCAAAAAGAAGTTTTGATGATGCGTATTTATCGGGATATGAGCTTTAAAGAAATAGCCGAAAACACGGACGTATCCATTAATACAGCCCTAGGGCGAATGCGATATGCTATCATCAACCTGAGAAAACTCATTCAGTCGAATCAAATAGTTTTAACCCGCTAATACGATTTTAGTTTTTTTGGCGTTATAGAGGTAACAAAGACACCTATATGACAAAAAACTACTCTGATTTAAATTCTACTGAAAACGAGCCTAGACCAGAAGTCATTAAGCGTATAATGGCTTTTTCCAAAGCCTTCGAAGCCAATAAAAACATTCCTTCCGACAAAGCTTCTAAGTCTTCTTCCGTTTCGAAAGAGCTTTAGTATATTCCTGGATTACACTTTTGCGTCCAATGGTTTTGGTAATGATATCTTTTTCCAAATCCCACCCACGGGCAGGTGAATATTCTCGTCCATACCAAATGATCTGAAGATGTAAATCGTTCCATTTTTCTTTGGGGAACAAACGTTTGGCATCTCGTTCGGTTTGCACCACATTTTTACCATTGGTAAATCCCCAACGATACATCAACCGATGAATATGTGTATCTACTGGAAATGCGGGGATTCCAAAGGCCTGTGCCACCACTACCGAAGCCGTTTTATGCCCAACAGCCGGGAGCTCTTCTAAGGCCTCAATAGACTCAGGAACCCTTCCCTGATATTTTTCAACCAGTATTTTGGATAGCCCATAAATCCCTTTAGATTTCATGGGAGACAGCCCCACGGGTTTAATGATCTCTCGTATATGGTCTACATCCAGCCGAATCATGTCGTAGGGGTTGTCTGCAACAGCGAAAAGCTTAGGGGTGATTTGATTGACTCTTACGTCAGTACTTTGGGCCGAGAGTAAAACAGCGATCAATAGGGTGTAGGGATCCTTATGATCTAAGGGGATTGGAATTTCTGGATATAAGTCTTCCAATGTTTGAATGGTAAAAGCTACTTTTTCCGACTTTTTCATGGCTTATTTTTCGTGAATTTAGAAAATTTCACTTGGCTCTTCGTTTTTCCCTGTATTTATTCACTAATTTATGAGTGTTTTTAACTTAATATACTTTCAATGAATTCTTTTCAAACCAAAATTTTAATGATTGCCCTATTAATGGGCTCCATGATGCACGCCCAACAGTATGAATACAAAATATTTTCAGTCATTGAGTCTGTTGTTCCTAATGGCCTTGGACGTTCTCGTATGATTGCCGAAACCCAAGCCGTTGATTATCGAAGTGCTACGACCATTCGGACAGAAGAAGGAAAAATCAAATCGGATAAAAAGCGAAAAGACATCCGAACCAAATCTTTTGAGGAAACCAAATTGCTAAATTTTTATAATGTAGGAGGGATTCGCTTCAACAATATTGCCACCAACGATGCTATGGTGACAGCCAAGCTCAACGAACTTTCTGCTCAAGGCTGGGAGTTAGCTTTTGTCAATGGTGGAGTAGAATCTTCAGGAGACAAAGACAATAACGGAATCTACGCAACTCGATATATCCTTCGTCGCGTGGTTCAATAAAGTTGTAACAGTTCGGAAGCGGGGTCGTATTTTTTCATTTACTTTGAAAAAAAATTAGCCATGAAAACACTTCAAGTAGGGGATACGATTCCCGCATTCGAAACGACAGATCACTTAGGACAAAGCGTAACTCAAAACGATTTCCACGGCAAGCGTGTCGTCCTTTTTTTCTACCCTAAGGCCAACACTCCCGGGTGTACGGCAGAGGCCTGTGACCTACGAGATCATTATGCCGAGCTTCAAGCAGCTGGATATTCTTTATATGGGGTAAGTGCAGATTCGGAAAAGAAACAAAAGAATTTTGCAGACAAATATGATTTTCCTTTCCCTTTATTGGCAGACGAATCCAAAGCAGTGATCGAAGGATTTGGCGTTTGGGGACCTAAAAAGTTTATGGGCAAGGAATACGATGGTATTCACCGAATGACCTTTGTGATTGCTGCAGATGGGACCATAGAGCGCGTGATCGATAAAGTCAAAACCAAAACTCACGCAGCTCAGATTTTGGATCAGGAAAGCTAAGATCCCTTATAATCGAACATCCCTTTTTCCTTGATCATCTGGGCAATACCCTCTGGAAGGGCTTTTTCCCAGCCGGTATCTCCTTTGCGGATTTGTTGTAGGATGGTACGGGAAAAGATGGTTAAGAATTTCTCGTCATAATCAATAATATCGACCACTTTCCCGTTGTATTTAAAGAACTTATAAAAATCTTTCATTCGGGGATGGAGCTTGAGATTATTACTCGTAACGATCATGTTTCGTTCGTTGTCGAACATGGGGTAGAGGTAGATTTTTAGATTGTTGTGGAACATTTTTCCAAAAGCTTCCAAAATACCTCCAGGCAAGTCGGCATAGTACTGTTCATCGAAAATATCCACAAAATTGGATACTCCCATGGCCAATCCCAGCTGGTTTTTAGTGTATTGAGATAAATAGTTGACCAAGCGATAGTATTCCTTAAAATTGGAGATCATTACGGTATAGCCTAGGGAGCACAAAAGCTTTGCTCGATCCATAAAGTCCTTTTCATCTATATCTCCCTCCACTTTAAGGTTGGAGAGTGTAATTTCAAAGATTACTTCGGTCCGATCCTCTCGGACTTGAGTTTCCTTTAAAAAGATATCCAAAGATTTTTGGAACATATCCGTATTGACCAAGGTCACCGGTCGGAAACTCCCTCGAAGCGCAAGTATATTCTTTTTGTATAAAATACGTGCAGGAAGAATATTGTTTCCATGAGCATCGAACATAACCGCATCGGTCATGCTGTTTTTAATGAGTTGTAAACTCATCAGGCGATTATCTACATCCTTAAAGAGGGGACCCGAAAAATTGATGGTGTCGATTTCGATGGCGTCATGATCGATATGGTCGTAGAGATATCGCAGTAGTTTTTTGGGCTGGTCGTGTTTGTAAAAGGCACCATATACCAAATTAACCCCCATAATCCCTAAAACTTCTTGTTGTAAGCGTGCTTCGGAATGATGAAAGCGTACATGAAGGCTGATTTCGCTATAGGCTTGGTCTGGAGCCGTCTGAAAACGAATCCCCATCCAGCCGTGGCCTTTAAACTTTTTAGCAAAATCTATAGTAGCCACCGTATTGGCATAGGCAAAAAAGACCTTAGAAGGCTCTTTATCTCTTTTGATACGCTTTTCCAATAAACGAATTTCATGGGCGAGCATTTTATCCAAACGTGCCTCAGTGACATAGCGTTTATCGTCTTCTTCCCCATAAATAGTGTCGCTAAAATTCTTGTCGTAGGCGCTGATGGTCTTTGCGATGGTTCCGGAAGCACCTCCCACCCGAAAAAAATGTCGAGCAACCTCTTGACCTGCGCCAATTTCGGCAAAGGTTCCATAAATATCTTGGTTCAGATTGATTCGAAGCGCTTTAGCTTCTATCGAAGGGAGGTTTTCAAACGATTTTTCATCGGAAAATTGTACCGACATAGGAAGATCAAATTGGTACCCTAAAAATACAAACTTTAAGTCATTCTGCCACCATTTCTTACCTTTGGATCCATGTTAAAGGTGACATTTTTAGGAACCGGGACTTCCCAAGGGATTCCCATCATTGGGAGTACCCATCCCGTATGTTTAAGTAACAACCCTAAAGACAAAAGATTACGTGTTTCTGTTTTATTGGAATGGGACGATTATTGCTATGTCATTGACTGTGGGCCAGACTTTAGACAACAGATGCTCCGAGCCGAAGTGGATCGTTTAGACGGTGTTTTGATTACCCATGACCATGCAGATCATACGGCGGGCCTAGACGATATCCGTCCTTTCTGTTTCCGTCAAGGACCTTTAGATTTTTATGCTTCTGCAGAGGTGTTTAAGGCTTTAGAGAATAGATTTGGATATATATTTCAAAAGCAAAACAAATATCCTGGAGCACCCTCCATACAGATCAATCCCATTGAAAAAAATAGACCTTTTGTCCTGCAGGGCAAAACCATAACCCCCATAGAAGCGATACATTTCAAAATGCCGGTATTAGGCTTCCGTTTGGATAAATTTGCCTATCTCACGGATGTTAAAACCCTAGCAGAAGATCAAATTCCCTTTTTAGAAAATTTAGATGTTTTGGTATTGAATGCCCTTCGAGAAGAAGAACATCCCAGCCATTTAAATCTAGAGGAAGCATTGGCTTTGGTAGACCGTTTACAGCCCAAGCAGACCTATTTCACCCATATCAGTCATCTCTTAGGGTTTCATGAAGAAGTTTCACAAAAATTACCTCCTCATGTCGCCTTAGCTTACGATACTTTATCAATAACAATTCCATTTTCAGATGCGGACTAAAATAATCACCTATCTTCTTGTTTTTGTTTCTCTTATCTTACTCTATCAGATGGTTAGCTCCAATAAATTGGTAGCCTTTCAGGCGGCTAAAATTGAGCAATTGGACACCAAAAAACAAAAACTCCAAGATTCTTTAGAACAAATTCAACTCTTGTGGGAAGATCAACAGTATTTTTCATTGATTGGCAATGCCGAAGGCATGGATGCTTTTCCCGGAAATCGTTCTGCTGAAGAAATAACACAATTGGTTAGTGATGCTCTGTATGAGTATAATGTAAAGGATCAAAACCCCTTTATCAGTTATGCAGGGATGGAAGGCAGATTTTTCTTTAATAAAGTTCAAGTGCTCAACAATCGATGGCTCATTGCTGATTTTTCGGATCAAAAATATTGGGGAGAAGTGTTGTTACAGTACAGAGTAAATGAGGACGGTAGCGTCACCTTTGAACTGATAACAGACTTTCTTTATCCCATTAGCGAGCTTCAGTAGTTGCCAGCCATTCCAATAGTTGGGTAAAATTTGCTTGAGAAACCTCGTGAGCATCCGGAAATTCACGGTAGTCAATTGCTGGATATTTTTGAGCTAAAGGCCGGATGGTGTCTCTTGCCATTTGAATCGGAATCACCCCATCGTTTAGACCGTGTGCGGCATAAATCTTAGGGACAGAAACCTTTTCGTCTGGAAGTTGGATGGCTTGCTCCACCACAAAGCCACTCAGGGCTATAAGCCGCTGAAAGCGCTTGGGATAATTGAGTGCTAAAGTCCACCCCAGCATGGCTCCTTGGCTAAACCCCAATAGAGAAATTCCATTTGGATCCAAATTTTCTTTAGCTATACATGCCTCTAAAGTGTCCAGTACAAGTCCAGAAATTCGAGTAATATCGGCAGCTTCGATCCAAGCCTCCATAGGCAAATCGATACGTAGTGGAAACCAAGCATAGCCTCCCATAGGAAGAGAGATGGGTGCCTCCAAAGAAATTACATGATAATGTTTCGGCAAATAGGGAGTAAAACCGAATAAATCTTGTGCATTACTGCCATAGCCATGCATCATCACTAAAGTGGGGGACGCAGCAGTAGGCTTTTCTGCTCTATGAATGAGGTAGTTAAGCTCTTGGTTACTCAAAGTTCTGAATTAAAGTATTCTGATTAAAAACACCATAGACACGGCCTCTCATGGGCTGATCTACAAACACACAATTTTTAGACGTGGAAAAAAGGTCGGATGTTGAAAGTTTCCAAGTATAATCTGGATCAAAAAGCGTCAGGTTAGCGGAAACTCCTTCGACAATGGAGGGATTTTCTAAACCATATATTTTTCTACCGCGGCATAGGAATTGAAGACACTTTTCTAAGGGAAAGAGCTGGGTGAGAATACCAAACATGGCTTCAAGACCGATACTTCCCTCTAAAGCGTGCTCAAACTCTACGGCTTTATTTTCGATATTGATCGGTTCGTGCATGGCACTGACACAGTCGATAACTCCAGAAATCAATCCCTGACGAAGGGCTTCCCGATCGCTTGCGGAACGCAAAGGAGGGGAGATTTTAAAGTTAGAGTCAAAATCATGTAGATCTTCGTCGCAAAACCACAAATGTGCTAATCCGACAGAGCAGGTGATATGCAAGCCTTTTTCTTTGGCTTTTTGGATGAGTTCCAAACTTTCGGCAGAACTGACAAAAGGAATGTGTAAACGGCCACCTGTATATTCTAAAAGGGCAATATCTCTTGCAATTTGAGCCGTTTCTGCTACCGAAGGAATGCCGACTAAGCCTAAATTGGTACTGGTCTCTCCTTCATGCATTACTCCATTGGCACTCAAATGAGTGTCCTGAGGGTGAGAAAAAACGAGGCCGTCAAAATTCCGACAATATTGGAGGGCAATCTTTAAGAGATTGGGATTGGCGATGGACTTTTTAACGTCTGTAAAGCCAACAGCTCCGACTTCAAACATCTCATAAAGTGCGGCGAGTTGTTCTCCTTTTTGACCTCTAGACAAAGAGCCCAATGGCAATACTTCCAAGGTCTGATTTTGGGTTTCTTGAGACAAATGTCCTACGGCGGCTCGGTGATCGATTACAGGATCCGAAACGGGTTGTAAACCAATGCTTGTAAATCCCGATCGAAGTGCTGTCTGTATTCCATTGGCTAGCGTTTCCCGTTCTTCATATCCGGGTGCTCCAAAGGTAACCAAAGGATCCATCCATCCCGGGGAAACATGGCAATTCTCTAAAGACAAAACTTGATCTGCTGAGTGGTCCGAAAGTTGACCTATTGCAGCAATCTTACCATTTTCGATATAGATATCACTGGTCTGAAGGTGGTGAGGGCTTTGCGGATCGACTAGGGTCGCTTGTTGAATGAGTAGTGTTTTCATCGTAGGTTTCAAAATTAGGATTTTCGGTTCAACTCCGACAACCCGCTTTTTTGTTTTATTAAAAATTTTCGAACACGCCTAAGCCAAACAAGGCAAAATCGTATTTCACAGGGTCTTTGGGATCCATCCGCCTAAGACTCTGATCCAGTTCAGCTACTGCTTTGGCATCATTTTGTTGGCGTTTTAACAAACCGAGTTTCCGGGCGACATTTCCGCTATGTACATCTAAAGGGCAAGAAAGGTCTGCGGTTGAGATCTGATTCCAGATCCCAAAATCTACCCCCTGGGTGTTGGACCGGACCATCCAGCGCAGAAACATATGAATGCGCTTAGCAGCGGATCCTTTGAAGGGGTCGGCCAAGTGTTTTTCGCTTCGTTTTTCGTGCGGTGTTTGGAGCATAAAAGCTCGAAAGTGGTGGATCCTTTCTGCCATAGAACTTTGCTCGGAACCGATAAAAAAATTTTCCAAGGAGTCTTCAATTCTATAAGCGTGTTGAAGCGCTTGAATCATAAATTGAAGATCCGCCGTCTGAAATGTTCGATGTACAAAACCATCTAAAGCCCTGAGCTCTTTTGGGGAATGTCCACAAATAAAAGTATAGGGATCATGATCCAATAACCCCATCATTTTACGAGCACTATTTAAAATACTGGTTCGATTGCCCCAAGCGATAATCGCTGTTAAAAGCCCTGCAATTTCAATGTCTTGACGTTTTTGAAATTGATGTGGAATTTGAATAGGATCGGAGTCAATAAAAACTGGATTTTCGTAAAAAGCGGCCTTTTCATCTAAAAATTCCTGTAGGGTAGAGGAGTCCATTTTAGGGCTGGATTTTTCCATCTTTTAGGGCTATGATACGATCGGTCTGAAGAGCAAATTCTTGATTGTGGGTTACAATGACAAAGGTTGTGTCCAGTTGCTGGCGCAATTCAAAAAACAATTGGTGCAGTTCATTTGCATTTTGAGAATCTAAGTTTCCACTGGGTTCATCTGCCATTACAATTTTGGGTCTGTTGATCAGAGCTCGGGCAACAGCCACCCGCTGTTGTTCGCCCCCAGAGAGGGCACTGGGTTTATGATCCATTCGTGCTTTTAACCCTAAGAGCGTCAATAATTCTGAGGCCCGATCCAAAACTTCGGCTCGATCCAGTTTTCCAATCCAACCGGGTAAACAGACGTTCTCAAAAGCCGTAAATTCCGGTAGCAATTCGTGCGATTGGAATACAAACCCCAATTCTCTATTCCGGAACGAGGCCAGTTCTCGATCGTTCAGGTCTAAAACAGCCTGTCCGTTAAGCAGAATTTTGGTCTCGCTATGGGGATCTGGACTTTCTAAGGTTCCCATCAGATGAAGTAAAGTAGATTTACCGGCTCCCGAAGGTCCCGTGATAGCAACCAATTCTTGGGCTTGGATTGTAAGATCGATTCCATTGAGAACCGGAAGATCTCCAAAAGTTTTATAAAGGGATTGGACTTCAATCATACCGCTCACAAAGTAAAACAATTTTCCTCCGTTAATTAAGGGAACAGTTGGAGAAGTTTGTCTTAGTTTTGTTTAATCAACTTCTTTTTTGTTTAAATTAATCTTATATTTGTTAGACAAAC
>WTJH01000008.1:0-20071 GCA_011524915.1 Flavobacteriales bacterium
TGACGCTTCAAAAGCGGGTTTCGATTTTTAATAAGCTTCAGTGGAAGAAAAAGAATCAGTTAGCAGTTAGATTTTTATATGAAGATCGGTGGGGTGGAGAAATGGACTGGACTTCCGAGGATCGGGGAAGTGACCAAGTCTATGGCGAAAGTATCTTTACCCGTCGTTACGAGTTCATTGGACAACACAGCGATTTATTTTCCAGTGGTTTCCAACTGCAGTACTCTTATACAGATCACAATCAAAATTCGTACTATGGAGATACGCCCTATATGGGGCACGATCGAGTAGGATTTATTCAGCTGTTTAAGCAACAACAACTTCAAAAACACAAGCTCTTATTCGGAACAGCTTTGCGATATAGCTACTACAACGATAATACTCCGGCCACTGAAAAAGCAAATACGAGTTGGTTACCGGGGGTTTTTGTAGAGGACGAATATCGGATCGACTCAGGACACGATTTATTGATGGGACTCCGTTGGGATCATCATCCGGCTCACGCTTCGATTTGGACCCCTCGGGTGGGCTATCGCTGGAATGTGGACGAACAGACCCGGGTTCGACTGAATTTTGGAACCGGATTTCGGGTGGTTAATTTATTTACAGAAGATCATGCGGCACTTTCGGGAGCAAGAGATGTGATTTTGGAAGAGGATTTGGAACCCGAGCAATCCCGGAGTATCAATCTAAATTTTAGCAGAAAATTTTATACCACTCAAGGGTGGATCATCAACTGGGAACTTCAGGGGTGGTACACGCATTTCGACAATCAAATATTACCCGATTATGATACGGATCCCAATCAGATTCGTTATGCCAACTTGAATGGATTTTCATTCTCTCAAGGGATCAGCACCAATGTAGATTTTCGTTTTCGGAATTTTACAGGAAATGTGGGAGCAAGTCTGTTAGACGTACGTGCCAAACAGGATGGAGAATTGTTTCGTCCGGTACTTACGGAAAATTGGTCGGGTGTGTGGGGTCTTAATTATCAAAACAGTAGGGGTGATATAACAATCGACTATACCGGAAATCTTTACGGTTCCATGCGTTTGCCTTTGGCAGGTGAGAATGATCCGCGGAGTGAATTTTCTCCCGTATGGAGTTTGCAAAACATAAAAGTATCCTGGCGATTGAGTCATCAATGGAATATTTATTTCGGGTGTAAGAATTTATTGGACTGGACTCCCGCCGACGAGGTTCCATTTTTGATTGCCCGTTCCAATGATCCTTTCGACCGACAGCAGAACGATCCCGTCGATAATCCGTATGGACTTTCGTTTGATCCCACCTATATATACGCTCCCAATCAAGGGCGAAGAATTTTTGTAGGCTTGCGAATGGCCCTTCAGTAGGGGATCCATTTTTTAGTACTTTTCAGGAAATTAATTGCTATGCCAATAGATTTCCAAACCTTTATCCATCCCCATCAAGAATTTAGAAGCTATACGGATACGCTTAGTGATTCAGAATTTTTTGAGGGTTCCGAAAAATGGAATGCTGCCGAAGTATATGCCCATATGATCCGGAGTATACGACCTGTGTATCTGGCTTGTCGGCTCCCGAGCCCTATTCTTCAATTGTTTTTTGGCCGTGCCAACAGACCTTCTCGGACATCTGAAGAGGTGATTGAAAAATATCAAAAAGTACTGGCTGCGGGAGGAGTTTCGAGCGCGCAGTTTTTACCACCTTCCCGCCATGGTTTGGATAAACGTCAAAAATATGAAGCTGTTTTTCAAAAATTGACCACCCAGATGGCTCAAAAAACAGCACGAATTTCAGAGGATAAGTTAGATCATTGTATTCTTCCGCATCCGCTATTAGGAAAGCTTACCCTAAGGGAAATGATTTATTTTAGTATCCACCATATGCAGCATCATTTGGAACATTTACAAGCTCAAAAAAAGATTTAAAATTTAAGGCTAAAGCGTATTGATAAGCCCCTGCTTGTATTAATTTAGATCCATGAACAATTCACTTTCAGTAATAGGAAATCAGGAGTGGTGTGCTTTTGAACAGCTACAAATTCCTGCCATAAAAGCACGTGTGGATTCTGGAGCGAAGACTTCCTCCATTCAGGCGCACAACATTAAACGCATATTTAGGAATGGGATAGCTTGGGCCGAATTTGATGTAAATCCAATACAGGACAACCGTAGTGTGTCTGTACATTGTTCTGCTCCAATCATAGATACTCGAATCATTCGTAGTTCCTCTGGAGAAACCCAAAAACGCTTTGTCATCCGAACCCCTATGCGATTGGGAGAGCAAGTATTTGATGTAGAGCTAACTTTAGCCAATAGAGATGCTATGGATTTTAGGATGCTTTTGGGCAGAGAAGCTATGCGGGACCGATATTTGGTAAATCCAGCTGAAAGTTTTCAGTTTGGCGATTATTCTCAAAATCAGGTCGATGACTTTTATCAGCATTTGATTCATGAAAAATCGGGACTAAGGATTGCTGTTTTAGCCTCCAATAAAGAACTCTACAGCAATAAACGATTGATGGAAGCTGGAAAAGCTCGAGGGCATGAAATGTTCTTTTATAATATCCAGCAATGTTATATGCGATTGGATGCCAAAACTCCAGAGGTTAGATATCGTGGAGGGAGTATTTTAGATAATATAGATGCTGTAATCCCGCGTATACGACCGAGTATGACCTTTTATGGCTGTGCCCTTTTGCGTCAGTTCGATTCTGTCGGGACCTACTGTCAAAATTCTGCTGCTTCTATAAGTGAATCTCGTGATAAATTATTTTCATCTCAATTATTTTCTAAGAATGGGATCGAAATACCTCTAACCGGATTCGCAAAATCTCCATTAGACACCAAAGACCTCATCGATATGGTTGGGGGAGCTCCTTTGATCATTAAGCTATTGAATAGCGCACAAGGGAAAGGGGTTGTATCTGCTGAGACCTCAAAGGCTGCCGAAAGTGTAATTAATGCTTTTAAAAGTCTACAAGCAAATATCTTAGTTCAGGAATTTATTAAAGAAGCCGAAGGGAAAGATTTGAGATGTTTTGTTGTTGACGGGAAAGTAGTTGCAGCAATTCAGCGACAGGCACCTCAAGGAGAGTTCAGATCCAATATTCATTTAGGAGGAACAGCTGCACGTGTTCGTATCACTAAAGAGGAAAGGCGAATGGCTATCAAAGCAGCCAAAATTTTAAATCTACAAGTGGCTGGAGTAGACATCATCCGGTCTAAAAAAGGGCCTTTATTATTGGAAGTGAATTCTTCACCAGGACTCGAAGGTATCGAAAATGCTACGGGGAAAGATATCGCAAATGAAATGATAATGGCTATTGAGCGGAAATTAAAATATGCACCACTCCAAGCACAGCCGCAATCTTAAATAACTAGTTATGGAAATATTCGTACTTATTTTACTGATTCTTATTCTGCTTCTTTTGGGGGTATTAGTGCTGCGAAAAAACGAGAATCATACGGATGGTTTAGCGGATGCCTTTCGCTTAAGTTTACAACAAGAATTTTCCATTCAACGAACCGAACTTTCTAAAAATCTAAAAGAAAATAGGGAAGAGCTCACCCAAGGGATTACCCGCCTAACCGATCTCACCCTTAAAAATGCCAAAGACGATCGGGAGGAACTTCGAAAAACCCTACAGCAATTTCAGGAAGCATTTACCCAAAATGTCAATGCGTTTAATACGCTACAAAAACAGAAATTTGAGCAAATGGCCCTCAAACAAGACGAATTGGCCAAAACCACTGAGCTGCGTTTAGAAAAAATGCGAGCTACGGTCGATGAAAAATTGCATAAAACTCTAGAAGATCGCTTAGGAAAATCTTTTGAACGGGTTACCACCCAGCTTTTAGAAGTCCAAAAGGGACTTGGAGAAATGCAAAATTTAGCAACCGGGGTTGGGGATCTAAAAAGAGTCTTGACCAATGTCAAAACTCGTGGGGTATTGGGAGAAATTCAACTGGGGAATATTTTAGAACAAATTCTGGCTCCTGAGCAATATGAGGCCAATGTTAAAACCAGACCACATGCAGATACATTGGTAGAATTTGCAATCCGCCTGCCCGGAAAACAAGACGACAAACCCATTTATTTACCCATCGATGCTAAGTTTCCACAAGAGGATTATGTCCGTTTACAAACAGCCTATGAATTGGGCGATCCCCAACAAGTAGAAACCTCCCAAAAGGCTTTGCTCCGATCGGTAAAATCCTTTGCTAAAGACATTGCTCAAAAATATATTGAGCCTCCCTTTACCACAGATTTTGGAATCATGTTTTTACCTACAGAGGGATTGTATGCAGAGTTGGCTCGTTTTCCAGACCTCATCGCTCAACTGCAGCGGGAATATAAAATAATCATTACAGGACCTACGACTTTGGCCGCCATGCTCAATAGTCTTCAGATGGGCTTTAAAACCTTAGCCATTCAAAAGCGTAGTAGCGAAGTCTGGCAAGTCTTAAGTGCAGTCAAAAAGGAATTTGTCACATTTGGTGGTGTTTTGGAAAAAGCTCAAAAGAAAATCAAAGAAGCCGATACTGAAATTGAAAAAATGGTAACCACCCGAACAAAGATGATGCTGTCTAAACTTAAAAAAGTTGAAAAGATTGAACCGGAATCTATCCCGAATCCACAGCCACCTCAGATCGATTTAGATCTGTAACCATTTTAGAAAACTACAAGGCTAGGGTATCCGTTTTGATATTCCCAGCTACCTTTTGAGGGTATTGTTCTTCGAAGGGTCGTAGGGCGTTGATCAGGACAAAACTTTCGTAGTTTGGCAAATCTCTCCAATGGATTTGCTTGGAAATTAGACGGTTTTCATCAAGCATTCTGCTGCGCTCCACCCCAGAAAATAGAGGCGGATGGGGCGTATACCATTGCCGGCCATCAAAGAGTGCAATATTGCAATAGGAGGTGTCGCGAAGCCATCCATTTTGGAGTAATAACACATCGTCAGAATCTCCCTTGTCTTGATAGGTTTGATCGATAAACCTTCGGTCGGTCCATTTTAAGGGATAATTATAATCTCCAATTTCAACACATTTTAGGGTCCGTATACTTTGTGTTCTGTAGGGTAGAATTTCCGAAAAGTAGGAGTCGGCATTATATGAAAACCGCCATTTCATCCGAGAAGTACTGTTGCTGGGAGGAAGCAGTTGTTGGAGTTGCCAAGGACATTTTTTTTGAAAATAGTCCATAAAAGCCGCTTCCAATCTCTGCTGGTGATATTCCAATAGTGGGGCTTTCCCACCATCGATTCGGATCGATTCAAATAGCGGGTACATAAATCTTTTGAATGAGTTCTTCGTATTCTTCCGAACAATTACTTTGTGCCGTGATTCCACCTCCGCTTCGGTAGTAGAAAAGATCATTTTGCTGTTCAATGTACCGAATAGCTACAGCACTATATACATGTTTGCCGTCAAAAATTCCGTAAACGCCGGTATAATATCCACGCTTATTATTTTCTGCAGCGGCAATAATTTCACAGGTTTTAGTTTTGGGGGCGCCACAAATGGAGCCAGCAGGCAAAAGCTTCCAAAGCAGATCGCCTAGACGGTTCTGCCAATCAGAATCCAATTGACCTGTAATTTTGGAACTGACTTGTAACAGTTTTTTATCAGGGGTATGGATGGTGTCTAGATACCGAAATTGTTCAACCTCTATATGATTGGCATGTATGGATAAATCGTTGCGCAAAAGGTCTACTGTGGTACTGTGTTCCCAAAGCTCTTTAGTGTTCTCCAATATTTTTTGAGCAGCTGCAGGAGTATCTGCATCTGCCGTGCCCTTCATGGGAAAGGTAGCGATTTGATTATTTTCTATTTGTATAAAGCGTTCCGGCGAAAAGCAAACAAATTCTCCTTTGAAGTAGAGTTTATGGGAACTTTGAGCGCTATGGAAAACATCCAACAAATTTCCTTCCAAGTCTATTTGACTGGGGAAGGTTAGATTCAATAAGTAGGTGTCTCCTTTTTTGAGATGGAATTGTACTTGGTTAAAAGCCCCTTTATAGTGTTCGTAGGGGATTACCTTTTTTTGGGTAATTCGAGAGGGTGCAGCTGGCGATTTAGGGCTATAGTTTTGAAAGTCGCCCATTTGCAGGTATATATCGTGCGCTGCCGTCTGATCTAAGGGCAGAGCCATAGGCTTTTCTTTTTCAAAATCGATTAAAAAGAAAAAGGGTTTTTGACAATTCCCCCATTGATTCAGTTGGTCTACAAAGGCCTTCACTCCCATGGAATTAAAGCTAAAAAATTTTTAAATAGCTGTGTCCCATTTGGGCACATAAATGATTCGGGGTGAAATTGAACGCCTAGGTGAGGGAGTGTTTTATGTGCAATCGCCATCAAACAAGCATCTTCTGCTTGTGCTAAGGGAAGTAGCGTTTCAGGTAAACTGTTCGGGTCGATTTCCCAAGAATGATATCGGCCGATAGTAAAAGTCTGTGGGATATTTTCCCAAAGGGGATGCCAGCTCAATTGGGTGCATTTCTGTTGTTGTCCATGGACAACCTGTTCCATAGGGTTGAGTTTTGCGCCGTAGTGCGTGGCCAACAACTGAAAACCTAAGCAAATACCCAAGACTGGAATATGGGGTTCGATTTGTTGGAGCAGTTGAAACCATTTGGGGTACTCGGAGGTGTGTCCAGGCCCCGGAGATAAAATAAGGGCATCTGCATCTAGAGGCCTATTGGGATCATAATCGGCATAAGGCAAAATTTCCAGTTGATGACCCAAACGAAGAAAACGATCCTTGATGTTGTGAACAAAAGAATCGTTGGCATCGATTAGTATAATTCTAGGTAGGGACTCCGCCACTTTGAGCTTTTTTTTTCAAAATAAATGAATTGTTTGATGCTGGGCTAATTCTATACTGTTTCTTCCCTATTTAATTTTGGATTTTATTGAAAATCAAGGCACATTTGTCATCGATGCAGAATGATACAAACTCTTTGGATTTCAATTATCCGCTCCGCTTTAAGCCTCAATTGCAATACCGCTTGTGGGGTGGCGATCGTTTAGTAACCGATTTTAATAAAGCTGAAGCTGGAAATCAAATCGGGGAATCTTGGGAAATATCGACAGTTCCTGGTTTTGAGTCAGAGATTGTCAATGGGGCTCTAAATGGACAGAACCTTTCTGATATTATTGCTAAAGCTCCAGAAGCTGTATTGGGGAAAAAGGTCACGGAACGTTTTGGTCCCACGTTTCCGCTCCTGATTAAATTTATTGACGCCAAAACTCCTTTATCGGTTCAAGTCCATCCCAACGACGCACTGGCGCAGCAGCGACACAATTCTTTTGGAAAAAATGAAATGTGGTATGTTTTGCAAGCCGAACCCGAGGCAGAACTGATTGTGGGATTCAATCAAAAAATGGATCGTACAAGCTATGAAAATGCGCTAGCCGAAAACCGATTAGAAGAAATTCTACATCGCGAAAAAGTTTCAGCAGGGGATATGGTTTATATACCTACCGGTACGATTCATGCCATAGGTGCTGGAGTTCTGCTGGCAGAAATTCAACAATCTTCTGATGTTACTTACCGGGTATATGACTACAATCGGGTGGACGAACAAACGGGAAAAACTCGGGAATTGCATACCGATTTGGCCTTAGATGCTATAGATTATACGATAGAAAAGCCCTCTAAATTATCCTATCCAAAACACCTCAATAAGGTGAATCCCGTTATTGACACTCCCTATTTCAAAACTACCTTTTTGCCAATTTCAGGAAAAGTAGAACGTCTTTTTCCGGCGGGAGAATCTTTCCGGATTTACATCTGTACCCAAGGAAGTCTCCAACTCAATGGGGAGGCAGTTAAAAAAGGGGATTCGATTTTGATCCCTGCATTTATGGACCATCTGATTTGGGAAGGAACAGGTGATGTATTAGAAGTGTGTTTGGATTAAACACAAAAAAGAAACGATTGAATTAAATTCTTATGAGGTTACTATTTTTAGGGTATTTGCCCATTTTTTTAAGTATGATTTGCGCTCCAAGGATGGAGGCTCAGCAAAAAGAAATAAGCTCTCCCAACCAAGAGCTAAAACTAGTTTTTGAGATAAACGAAGGGAAACCCTTCTATAGGCTAGAGTATAAGAATCAGGAGGTGATTCGGAAGAGTGCGTTGGGTTTTATTTTGAGAGGGAATGCTTATAAAGATACCAGCGATCTGGATCATTTTAATGATAATTTTGAATGGCTGGACACACAAACAGCTTCCAGCGACACCACTTGGCGTACGGTTTGGGGAGAGGAATCTCATATTCGTGATCATCACAACGAATTATTCGTTTCTTTAAGACAAAGTACAACGGGGCGTTTGTTAAACATTCGTTTTCGGGTGTTTGATGACGGTTTGGGTTTCCGCTATGAGTTTCCATCTCAGAAACATCTAGGGATGTTTATCATTGCAGATGAAACAACTGAATTTGCCATGAATGGCGATCATGAAGCTTTATGGATCCAGGGGGACTACGATTCTCAAGAATATGACTACACTCGATCCAAACTTTCAGAGATCAAAGAGCGTTATAAATCCTCATATCAGTCTAATGCGTCACAGGAGACTTTTTCAGAAACAGGAGTTCAAACAGCCTTGATGATGAAGTCACAAGAGGGTCTTTACATCAACTTACATGAAGCAGCTTTGATCGATTATCCTGCCATGCATTTAAACCTAAACCCGGAAACCATGACATTTGTCTCTTGGCTGACTCCGGATGCTTGGGGCAATAAAGCCTATATGAATGCTCCCCAAAACACCCCTTGGAGGACGGTTATTGTAAGTGATGACGCTCGAGATATTCTTGCCAGTCGAATTACTTACAATTTAAATGAGCCAAATACCATTGAAGATACCTCATGGATCAAGCCCATTAAATTTATGGGGGTTTGGTGGGAAATGATCACCGGTCGCAGCAGTTGGAGCTACACTGCTGATCTCCCCTCGGTACACATAGGGGAAACCGATTTTTCTAAAGTAAAACCTCATAACCGACATGGAGCAACCAACGAAAATGTGATCCGTTATATCGATTTTGCTGCTGAGCATGGATTCGACGCACTTTTAGTAGAAGGGTGGAATATCGGTTGGGAAGACTGGTTTGGAAAAACCAAAGACTATGTATTTGATTTTGTGACTCCCTATCCAGATTTTGATGTTCAAAAGCTCACGGACTATGCAAAATCTAAGGGGATTGCTCTGATGATGCACCACGAGACTTCTTCTTCGGTCAGGAATTATGAAAGACATCTAGATAAAGCATATCAATTCATGAAGGATTATGGCTATACTTCTGTAAAAAGCGGATATGTAGGGGATATTATTCCAAGGGGCGAAAAGCACTATGGACAATATATGGTCAATCATTATTTATACGCGGTGCAGAAAGCCGTGGACTATAAAATTATGGTGAATGCTCATGAGGCTGTCCGTCCCACTGGGGTGGGTAGGACCTATCCAAATTTGGTTGCCAATGAGTCTGCCCGAGGAACCGAATTCCAGGCCTTTGGAGGTTCCAATCCCAACCACACTACCATTTTACCGTTTACTCGTCTAATCGGAGGTCCAATGGACTACACTCCTGGAGTTTTTGAAATGGATATCAGTAAGATGAATCCCAACAACAACTCCCATGTAAATACGACCCTTTCCAATCAGTTGGGATTGTATGTGGTTATGTATAGTCCCATTCAAATGGCTGCAGATACGCCCGATAATTATATGCGATTTCCGGATGCATTCCAGTTCATTAAGGATGTAGCTCTGGAGTGGGAAAAATCGGTCTATCTAGAAGCCGAACCGGGTTCATACATCACAGTAGCCCGATTAGAAAAGGGTGGTTCCACTTGGTATGTGGGCAATAACAATGGGTATGAGGCCAGAACCTCATCGATTGATTTATCTTTTTTAGATCCGGGGGTCACCTATGAGGCAACGATCTACCGCGATGGTAAAAACGCACACTACCGAAAAAATCCCCAAGACTATCGAATTGAAAAGAAAAAAGTTACCGCAAAATCTACACTCAAAATTGAAACTGCATCGGGTGGCGGTTATGCCATACAAATTCAAAAAAAATAAGTCTTTAGAACACTAGATTGTATCGCGAGGGTCTCATTTCATTTGAGACCCTTTTTTGATTGGTAAAAAAATCGTTCCTTTAAAAAAATATAACAATCACATGGAGAATTTAAATAAATATTGGTTCAGTCATTTACTGATAGCGGTCATTTTTGGGTTGCTCGGATTTTTATTGGGGCGTCAGGGGCACCCACCCAAACCCAATAAGGCCTGCGCCGCTCAATGTTCAAAAATGATGCAATGGCATCATCAGGGGGCTGCATCCGAAAAAAGCGAAATGATTTTTATCCCCGATGGTGCTGGGGTGGAATCCATTGAAAATATTGACGTCAAAAAAATTAAAGGCAAAAAGGGAGAGCAAAAAGTTCAGGTTCGTATCAAAACGAAGGAGGATTAATTCGGCTATCCAACAGAATTACCACATTTTTTCCTGATGAAGTAGATCTCATAAAAAAAACCCTCAAAAACATAGTTTTGAGGGTTTTGTGTGGTACCTCCAGGAATCGAACCAGGGACACAAGGATTTTCAGTCCTTTGCTCTACCAACTGAGCTAAGGTACCTCCGCTTGGTTTAAGCAGTTGCAAATATAAAATCATTTTTTGGTTCCTCCCAAATCCAAGGCCTATTTTGTTAATTTTGCTTTCCGATGAACCTTTTAGCAGATTTTGGAAACAGCCAGATCAAACTGGCACTCTACGATGGCACCCATATTGTAGTGCAGCAGACCTTTAAAAATGGGGAGGCTTGGGAAAGTACTCTTGCGCAATGGAAAAAGGACCATACTATAGGTAAAGGTATTTTATCCAATGTTGGACCTCTTTCGGATCAAGAGGTTTTGGATCGGGTTCAAATACCAGGTTTTTTACCTCTGAAGTCTTTTGCCAATCTTCCATTTACCATAGCTTATCAAACACCCAATACCCTAGGCGATGATCGCTTAGCACTTGCTGCTGCTGCTGCAAAACACTATCCCAGTCGCAATACCTTGATTGTTGATCTGGGGAGTTGTATTACCTACGATTTTACTACGGCCGAGGGGGTTTATTCGGGTGGAGCCATCAGTCCAGGCTTGCGCATGCGCTATCGGGCGATGCACGAGTTTACTGGAAGGTTGCCCTTATTGGAACCCAGCGTTCCGGATTCAATCCAAGGAACCTCTACTTCAACCGCCTTGCACGCCGGAGCTTATCATGGGATTTGGGGAGAAATCCTTCATCAATATGACACCTACAGCAAAGCACATGCCAATGTCTTGTTAATTTTAACGGGTGGGGATGCATCTATCTTGCCTAAAACATTAAAAAACACCATATTTGCCGAGCCTAATTTTCTATTAGAAGGTTTGTGTTACATCTTACAACTGAACGAGACCACATGACGCACTTTTTTCGTGTTCTTGCATTGCTGTGCATTTGCCACTTTGGTTATGCGCAATCTTCCTCTGCTTCTCCCTATTCTTATAATGGTTTAGGAGATCTTAATTTCCGTGGAAATGAATTCAACAGACAGATGAGTGGGTTGGAAGTCTACAACGATTCTATTCATGTAAGTCTAAGTAACCCCACCAGTTATGCTCGATTAAAAACAACAACCTACTCCTTAGGGATTCATTATAAAAGCACTCGTTTAGAGTCTGATAGTTCGGTGGAAGACATTCCCAGTGGAACCATCGATTATCTCGGAATTGGAATTCCAGTAGGGTCTTTTGGTTTTGGTTTTGGAATCCTGCCCTACAGTTCTGTTGGTTATCGGGTTCAAGATATTTTGGAGCAAGACGGTTTGGTTCAAAGAATCAATCGCTATCGTGGGGAGGGTGGAATTAATAAGGCGTTCTTATCCATCGGATTTCCTTTTCTCAAATATTTCGCTTTTGGAGCCACTGTGAACTACGACTTTGGTAAAATATCACTCACAAATTCTCAGTTCTTAGAATCTGTAGATTTGGGAACGTTTTTGGATAAAAATGCAAGTGTTTCGGGTTTAACCTATCAGTTGGCAGTAGACCTCAAACTACCCTTAGGTAAAAAGCTATTTACCGAATTATACGCGAGCTACTATCCCGAGGCAACACTGATATCCACCAATTCGGCTGTATACTACACCAGCTCCATCAGTGGAAATAACTCTGGAGATTTTGAACAAATTGATCTCGAGGCCAGCGGTGATAATAAAACAGACATAAATATGCCTTCCATGCTCAAGTTTGGGGGCGGTTTTGGTCAAGAAAAAAAATGGTTTTTAGGGTTCCAATACGAACAAACGGCGTCTTCTAACTTTTCGAATCCCTTTATGCAACTCCCGAGTATAGGCTACGAGGATGGCAGTCGCATGATTCTAGGAGGCTTTTTTATCCCCCGTTATTCTTCACTTACAAGTTTTTGGAATCGGGTGGTGTATCGTTTTGGTGTCCGCCAAGAAACTACTGGACTTTTAGCACAAGGGCAAAGTGTGACCGACTTTGGCACGTCTTTTGGTCTAGGTATACCACTCAACGGTCTTTCCAATGCCAATATTGGTTTTGAGTTGGGACGAAGAGGGGATACGGATAATGGTCGAGTATTAGAAAATTATTGGGCGGTTCGTATCGGATTCTCGCTCAACGATATATGGTTTATTAAGAGAAAGTATAATTAAATTGCTACTACAATGAAAAAACTGCTTGTTGCATATCTTTTATTTATTTCGGTCCCACAAACATGGGCACAAAACAAAGAAGAATGCTTGCAGAATCTGTCCATCTTTGCAGAATCTGCTAAGGTTAAAAATTACGAAACTGCTTATACTCCTTGGAAAGCAGTCCGCGATTCCTGCCCAGACCTCAACGTGGCGATATATTCCTACGGTGAAAAAATCCTTAAAGATCGTATCAAAAAAGCGGCAGATGCTGACAAAGGGGCCATTGCAGAAGACCTTATCGGTTTATACGATCAATGGGTACTGTTTTTCCCTACTCGAAAAGGAAAATCTAAAAAGGGCGACATTCTCAGTAAAAAAGCGCAGGCAATGCTAGATTATAAGACCGCAGATTTACAAACGGCTTATAATACTTTCGACAATGCCTATCAGACAGATGCAAAGAGTTTTACAAACCCTAAAATGCTTTACAATTACTTCAATTCTCTGTATAAGCTCTATAAGTCTAATGCAGACGGAGTAACGATGGAATTGTTGTTTGAAAAGTATGAAGAGATCTCAGAAAAATTTGAACTTGAGCAGACCAATCTCGCCAAGCGAATCGATAAGATCCTGAAAAAGGAAGAAGCTGGAGATCCCATCAGCTCTCGTGAATTACGCAATAAAAAGGCTTTTGAAACCAACTCCAAAGCTTTTGGAGTTTTCGCTTCCAACCTAGATGCGATCATTGCCAAAGAAGCCACTTGCGAAAATTTAATCCCACTCTACGAACGTAACTTTGAGGCCAACAAAGGCGATGCTGTTTGGTTAAAACGCGCTGCTAGCCGTATGGATAGTAAGGATTGTTCTGATGCTCCCTTGTTTGTAACTCTAGTAGAGGCCTTACACCAACTGGATCCTTCGGCAGATTCTGCTTACTATCTAGGTTTGTTAAAAGACAAGAGTGGAGACGAAAATGGCGCTTTACAATACTATGAAGAGTCTATTGCTTTGGAAACAGATAACTACAAAAAAGCGAAGATTCTATTTAAGATTGCGACCAAGTTTAAGAATAAAGGACGTAAGAGTAAAGCGCGTAGCTATGCTCGAAAGGCCCTTTCTTTCCAACCCTCTATGGGAAGAGCTTATTTGCTAATTGCAAACCTATACGCTTCTAGTGCTAACGATTGTGGACAAACGCAATTCGAAAAACGAGCCATGTATTGGCTAGCGGCTCAGATGGCCGAAAAAGCTGCCCGTGTGGATGCCTCCATCAAAAAAGTAGCGCTTAAAACGGCTAAAAGCTATACCGGTCGGGCCCCGAGTAAAACAGATATTTTTACAGAAGGGAACGAAGGTCAAGTCATTAAGTTTAACTGTTGGGTTGGTGAATCGATAACGGTTCCTAAACTCTAAACATGAAATTTGCCTCAGCACTGTTTTGTTTCGGGATAGTGCCCCTACTTCTGTGGGGATGTGGCGACAATACCCAAGCCTTAAAGGAACTCACTTCAATCGAAGACGTTCCTTTAGGGACTGCGGAAAATATTCGTATGATCTATACCGATTCGGCTCGGGTACAAGCCATACTCAAAGCCCCAAAGCATATCGATTATACGCACTTATCCTTTCAATATTCCGAATTCCCCGAAGGTGTTTTTGTAACCTTTTATGATCCCCAACAACGGGAAAGTTTTCTGGAAGCCGACTACGGTATTTTATATAATTCCACTCGAATTATTGACTTACGAGGCAATGTAGAACTGCGATCTTCGGATGGGGCCGTTCTTCTGACCGATCAACTTTTTTGGGATGCTCAGACAGAATGGCTGTTTACAGAAAAGCCCTTTCAGTATACCAGTCCAGACTACGATTTAGATGGTGTTCGGTTGGATGCCAATAAAGAATTTACTACATTTAATACAGGAACTTTGGAGGGAACCCTCCAAGTCGAAGAAAGTCAAGACACCATACCACAACAATGAGAAGCTATCGTATTTCGGAACTACTTTACTGGGTGATTGCAGTTATATCTGCTTTTCAGACCGTTCAGTTATGGAAGCTTAATCCCGCAAAGGCATATATTTTCCTTGGGTTTACGGTTTTATCCATTTTTATGGCCTTGTTTCGCCGCCATTTCAGACGAAAATTTAATGCTCGAAACCCAAAATAATTGATCTATACCGATCTAATTATTGGTATTTGTTTGTTGCTATCCGCTTTTTTTTCGGGTATGGAGATTGCTTTTGTATCCTCTAATCCCATCTATTTAGAACTCGAAAAGCAACACAATAATTTTACGGCAGTTCTCCTGCAACGGATCACCAAAAATCCTTCTCGGTTTATCGCAACTATGTTGGTGGGTAATAATATTGCCTTGGTGGTTTATGGGATTTTTATGGGAGATCGTATTCTAAGCTTATTTTTTCCAGAGACCTTGTTACAAGCCTCTGATTTAAGTCTTAAAATAATTTTTATTCAGACTCTGCTTTCTACCGGGATTATCCTTCTGACAGCAGAATTTTTACCCAAAGTAATTTTTCGCCTGTTTGCAAATCGCCTGATGAAAGTTCTGATTGTACCCGCAGGATTTTTTTACTATCTCTTCTCTCCACTTTCTGCCTTTGTTATGAGACTCACGGATGGTTTACTCAAATACTTATTCAAAGTCGAAAGTGATACCCTACAATTGAACTTTTCCAAAGTAGAGCTCGGGAATTATATAGAGGAGCAACTCGAATCCAGTGGAGATAAGGAAAATATCGATTCGGAAATCCACCTATTTCAAAACGCCTTGGAATTTTCAGAGGTTAAAGCACGTGCCGTTATGGTTCCCAGAGCCGAACTAACAGCAGTAGCCTTGGATACTCCTTTAGCAGAAATTCAAAAACTGTTCGTTTCCACGGGCTATTCCAAAATTCCAGTATATCATGATACGGTAGATGATATTATTGGCTATGTACATGCCTTTGAACTGTTTCGTAAACCCAAAAGTTTAAAAAGTGTGCTTTTACCGGTTGCTGTAGTTCCGGAACCTATGCCTGCTAATGAAGTCTTAAAATTACTGACCAAACAACGCAAAAGTTTAGCGATTGTTTTGGATGAATATGGAGGGACTGCAGGGATGATTACCGTAGAAGATATCATTGAAGAACTTTTCGGTGAGATCGAAGACGAACACGATCATATCGCCCACCATGAAAAGCAACTTTCGGAAGACAGTTTCGAATTTTCGGCTCGCCTGGAAGTTGACTACCTCAATCAAACCTATAATCTACAACTTCCAGAAAGTGATTATTACGAAACTTTAGGGGGCTTAGTAGCCTATCAGACCGGCGAAATTATGGAAGTCGGTTCACAACTCGAATTAGACGAATACCACTTAGAAATCCTTTCGGTGAGTTCCACCAAAATTGAACGAATTCGTCTCCAAAAGCTGTCTTCCATTTAATTGAGTCTATCCCTTTGTTTTCTAGGGGATATTATTTCAATATTGCGGGGAAAATCTTATTTTCGCTTCCTACAAAAAACAACCCTTTATGGCAATTTTAGGTAAAATTCGACAGCAATCTATTTTTCTGATCCTAATCATTGGAATGTCTTTGTTTGCTTTTGTGATTTCTGGTGTTTTTGATGGTGCTGGTGCCAACAGTTCTCCTACAGACCCTATCGCATTGGTAAACGATGAGGAAATTCCGTTAAACGTTTTTCGTCAGCAAGTAGAATTTGCAGAACGCAATTATAATGTTACAACTACTCAAGCGGCAAAATTGGTCTATGAGCAAGCCATCCGCGAAGCATTGCTCAATCAGCAATACGAAGCTTTAGGGATTGATGCTGGAGCCGAACAAATCGAAAAGATTGTTTCTCAAAATCCAAATATTGTTGCTGATCCTCAATTTCAGAACGAACTAGGTCTATTCGATTTTGGTTTGTTTACTGATTTTGTAGCTCGACTTAAAGTTGAAAACCCTTCTGCATACCAATCTTGGAAAGTTCAGGAGGATAATATCATCGCTGTAGCCAAAGAACAAATCTATCTGGATTTAATTAAAGCCAGTGCAGGAATTACGGAGCAGGAAGCAGAACAGCTGTATCATTTAGAAAATGATATTGTAAACCTTGAATATGTGCGTTTACCGTATGTGATGATTCCTGATAGTCTGATTGCTATTTCGGACGCAGAAATCAAATCCTATGTCAACAAAAACAAAGCTAAGTTCGAGCAAAAAGCATCTCGAGACATTCAGATGGTTATTTTTGAGGAGGCTGCAACGGAAGCTGATATTGCCGCCCTACGTTCCGATTTAGAAACACTTTTAGAGGATCGAGTAGAGTATAACGATGTTTCTAAACTCACCGATACGGTTGCAGGATTTAAAACGACTGCCAATGTTGCCGAATATCTAGAACGATATTCAGATCAGGCTTTGGATTCTGTTTACCGTACCAAAGGTCAATTGCCTAGCGAATATGCAGAAATTTTATTTGGACTAGAAAAAGATCAAGTATTCGGGCCCTACAAGGATGGGCAGAGCTTGAAAATTTCCAAACTCTTGGATCGTAAAACAGGTGGAGCCATCCGAGCCAGCCATATCCTCATTGCCTATGCGGGAGCCTCTCGTGCCGGTGAGCAAATCACACGTTCCAAAGAAGAGGCAGAGCAACTCGCCAATAGACTCTATAGAACAGCACGGTCAAACCCGGACAATTTTGAAACCCTAGCGCGTGAAAATTCTGATGGTCCTTCTAAAACTTTAGGGGGAGACTTAGGGTTTTTCCAAGAAGGCGGAATGGCAGAAGAATTCTTTGCTTTTGCAAACGCCAATCGTGTAGGAAGAATTGGAGTAGTGGAGACGGAGTTTGGTTTCCATGTCATTAAGGTTACTGACAAGCAAGACGTGGTATTGATGGCCGATATCAGCCGAGCTATCGTTCCGTCTGAAGAAACTTCTAATGCTGTTTTCCAAAAAACTACGACTTTCGAAATTGAAAGTAAAAAAGAAACCGGTTTTGCAGCGGCAGCAGAAGCTCAAGGATTAGACGTTAAAACCGTTCAATCCATAGATGTTATGGACGAAAATCTTCCCAGCTTACCAAGCATGAGAAATTTGGTTATTTGGGCTTTTGATCAGGAAAGCAATACAGGAGATATCCGTCGTTTCAACAAACCCGACGGAGGTTATGTGGTTGTTCAGATTACAGCCTCTAGAGATGCAGGAACAGCCTCTCCAGAACAAGTTCAAAACCAGGTGTTACCGGAACTTAAAAGAGAAAAAAGAGCCGCATTACTCTTAGAAAAATACGGAAGCTATGACTCTTTGAAAGCGCTTGCCGAAGCTGCAGAGAGAGAAGTTGAAACCGCATCTGCCATCAATCAGAACAATGCCATCTTGGTAGGCGCAGGAGCAGAGCCCTACATTATTGGTGCTGCTTTTGGAATTGCAGAAAACCAGCCGTCACAGTTGCTTGAAGGAAACACGGGAGTGTATATGATTCAGGTAACGAAACGCGAAAAAGCAATCGTTCTACGCAGCTATGATGTCTATGCAGAAGCCCTTCGTACAGAAGAGTATAAAAAGGTTACTTCAAACATTGGAAAGGCCTTAGAATCTGCTGCTTCGATTTCCGACAATCGGGCGCTCTACTACTAAGAGACCGTTTACATAAGCATATCAGAGAAAGGGATCACCACAGGGTATCCCTTTTTTTGGAAATATACTTCAGGGTTTTCCGATAAAGAGGAAGCCAAAAAGAAGTCTCCACCCCAAGCCCCTAAGCTTTTTAATTGTCCGTCGAAATCTGGAAAAAACGCTTCTTGAATAGGCGTTTGCTGGAGAATTTCTCCCAATAGTTTTTCATGAGCTTTTAATAAGGAATTAAAAGCTTCTTGATCCCTCGCTTGGATAAGATTCTGGCTCAACTCCGTGATGGTATCGATAAAATGGCTTGGGATTTTTTGATTTTTATAATGCTTCATTGCCTGTCGGCTGTTCTGCTTTTGATTGCTATAGACAAAGTATAAGTGATCTTTAAATGAAGGGTTAAAATGGACCTTCTCTACAGAGGCATTGCCTTGCTGGAGTTGATAGAATAAGGGACCCTTGGCTTGGGCACAGGCAATATCGTAGCCACTCCCTCCAAAGGTTTGGGCCAATAAACGATAGGGGTCAACTTCTGTCCATTGAGCGATTAAAGAGATGAGGGTGGAAGAAGTTCCTAATCCCCATTGGGGATCAAATTCCAAATGACATTCCACTATTCCTCCACAGGAAAGTTTCCATTGCGAATCTAAAGCTGCTACGGCCCTAAGGATTTGCTCTAAGCGAAGGGCAACATCCTCTTGGGAGCTATGGATCGGTTGAAAGGAATGGGGGTCAAAAGTTCCTTCAAACCAAAGCTTTTTTTGGGCATCAAAACTTTTCCAATGAAGCATTCCCTCCCCAGGGGTATACTGGAGAGATTGCCCGAATCGGGTGGGACATGCCAATGCCTGCGCCCCATCCAAAACAGCATATTCTCCGCTGATTAAAAGTTTCCCTGATGCGTAAAAACTTCGATGCATAGCTAAGCTTTCAAAAAATCTTCTACGGCAGCAGCACTGACTACTTGCGTCTTAAAATGCACTAATGCGGCTTCCTTTTGCTCGGAGCTAGCCCCTTTCTGATTGAGTAAGTTGAGCAGATGCATTTTCATATGGCCTTTTTGGATTCCGGTAGTTACCAGTGATTGTACAGCTGCAAAATTTTGAGCCAATCCGGCTACCGCAATAATTTCCATCAACTTTTCTGCGCTTGGATTCCCCAGCAATTGCAAAGACCATTGCACCAGCGGATGTAGATTTGTGAGTCCGCCAACGGTTCCTAGGGCCAAAGGCACTTGGAGTTGAAAATGAAAAATTCCATCTTCAATTTTTGCCTCACTCAAACTTCTGTATTTTCCGTCCCGAGCTGCATAGGCATGAACACCCGCCTCTACCGCTCTAAAATCGTTCCCAGTGGCCAATACTACAGCATCAATACCATTCATAATCCCCTTATTGTGGGTAACGGCACGATAGGGTTCCTGTCGGGCAACTTCTAAAGCTTCCACAAATTTATACGCAAATGCTTCACTATCCATTTGGTCAAAACTTCCCAGTTCAGCAATAGGACACGAAACTTGAGCCTCTACTAAACATTCGGGAACATAATTGGACAATATGCTCATCAGTATTTTGATGGGATAGTGCTCGGTTTCTAAATCTGGATCTTGGGCCGATTGTTCCAAGAGTTCTTTGGCGAGGTGTTCCAAACAAGAATTGATAAAATTAGCACCCATGGCATCTGCGGTTCTAAACTGAACGTGCAGTTGGTAGTAATTGGG
>WTJH01000008.1:20171-68218 GCA_011524915.1 Flavobacteriales bacterium
TCTATAGCCATGGGCAGCGCATAGACTTCGTCATTGATTCGGAAGTTAGGTGCAATCCCCAAAGGCATATAAAAGTTGCTCACAGTATTTTCGATAAATTCATCGTGTTTGGTTTGTAGCTCCGGATTGGGATTCCAATACTGTTTGAGAATTTCCATGGCTTGCGGACGTTCAGCAAAATAAGCCTCTTGAAGCCACTGCATTTTTTCCTTTTTTGATTTTTTTGAAAACCCTTGAACCATTTTGGAAAAATTCATACCGTTTGTCTTTGTTTGTTCATACGAAGATAGCTTTTGTTCAACAATGTGTTCTTCTTTTTTATGCCCCGATTAATTCCGTATTTTAGTAGCTAAACTAAACTAACGATTCATGAAGTTATCTCACGCTTTTGTATTGGTATGTAGTGCTTTTCTTTCCCTTTTTGCTCAAGATCGAATACAACAAAAAGATATTTGGCAATGGCGTTACAGCCCAGAACGTCTGGAATCCATCCGGTCCATGAAAGACGGGGAATACTATACCGTCCTTAAGAATGCTAAAATCATTCGATATTCCTATGCAGATGCCTCTTCTAAAGAAGTCCTCTTAGACGCTCAAAAAAAACCAGAACTTCCCTCTTTTAACGGATATGTATTTTCGAAAGATGAAAATAAAATTTTGTTAGAAACGAATACTCAGCCCATTTATCGACGGTCTAAACAAGCGATTTACTGGATATATGACCGCCAAACCCAAGCGGTACAGATGCTTTTCGACGCTCCTGTTCAGGAGCCTCAATTCTCGCCCGACGGGCAAAAGGTCGCTTTCATCTATCAACGGAACTTATATGTAAAAAACCTATCGGATAATAGTATTGAGCAGCTTACAACAGACGGCAGCAAACATATTATTAACGGAACCACAGATTGGGTATATGAAGAGGAGTTTGGTTTTGTTCGAGCTTTTGTTTGGGACGCCTCCAGTAGTCAATTGATGTTTATGCGTTTCGACGAAACCGCAGTACCTGAATTTTCCATGGATGTGTATGGCTCGGATTTGTATCCCTTTCCCTACACCTTTAAATACCCAAAGGCTGGTGAAACCAACGCTTTAGTTAGCCTGCACACCTATGATCTAAACCAAGCGAAACTACAGCAGGTAGATTTGGGAGAAAACTCATGGGAATATATCCCAAGAATCCAATCCACTCCAACGGATCATGTGGTAACCTTCCAGACGATGAACCGTCATCAAAACCACTTACAACTCTGGTCGATAAATCTCAATGACAATAAGGTTGAGCTTCTTCTAGAGGAAAAAGACGAAGCCTATGTAGATATTGCAGACGATCTAACTTTTTTGGATAATGGAAATTTTATTTGGTCCAGTGACCGCAGTGGATATAAACACTTATACCTCTACAATGCTCAGGGGAAACTTCTCAATCCAATCACCCAGGGCAATTGGGAGGTTACAGAATTTTATGGTGTAAATGCTCAACAGAAGGAATTGTATTATCAGTCGACCGAAAAAACAACCATCGGCCGTGGGGTATATGCAACTCGACTAAACGGTCGAGGCAAAAGAGCTTTAACTCAAGAGTCGGGTTCTAATGGTGCCTTTTTTAGTCGTGGAGGGCAATATTTTATCCATACCTATTCCGACGAACAGACCCCGCCCATGTATACGCTTCGCCAGACGTCTAATGGGAAAGTCATCCGAGAATTATTAAATAATAATGCGCTAGCAGAAACTTTAGCGGCTTTTGATTTACCCCAAAAAGAATTTTCAACCATTCAAGTCAACGGGAATTCATTAAACATGTATATGATAAAACCCCGCGATTTTGATCCCAAAAAACAATATCCTGTATTGATGTTCCAATATTCTGGACCCGGCTCTCAGCAAGTGGCCAATCGGTGGGGATCCAATCGGGACCTGTGGCATAAGTCCCTTACCGAACAAGGCTATATTATTGCCTGTGTCGACGGTCGAGGAACAGGCTTTAAAGGGGCCGATTTTAAAAAGGTCACCTATTTAAACTTGGTAAAATTCGAGGCAGAAGATCAGATAGCTGCTGCCCAACAATTGGGGAATCTCAGTTATATAGATGCCAAACGCATTGGGATCTGGGGTTGGAGTTTTGGAGGACATATGTCTTTGCAGTGTTTGTTGACAGGAGCCGATACTTTTGCGGCTGCCATTTCTGTGGCGCCGGTTACCAATTGGCGTTTTTATGACACTATTTACACGGAAAGATTTTTACGTACACCGGCCGAAAATGCTTCCGGATATGACGACAATTCTCCCATAAATTATGCCGATCAGTTGACTGGAAAACTTCTATTGATCCACGGATCTGGAGATGATAATGTTCATGTCCAAAATTCTATGCGTATGGCAGAAGCCTTAATTCAGGCCGACAAAGATTTTGAATTTATGATTTACCCAGATAAGAATCATGGTATATATGGCGGTAATACACGAATTCACCTGTATCGAAAAATGACCAATTTTATCATCAATAATTTATAGAACTATGGAAGAATCTTTAGATAGGAGTTTTTTAGGACACCCTAAGGGACTCGCTTATTTGTTCTTTGCTGAACTGTGGGAACGCTTTAGTTTTTATGGGATGCGTGCCTTGTTAACCCTCTATATGGTTAACAAAATTTTTGAAGCCCTAGTTATACGAGATATAGCAGCCGCAGCCGTATATGCTTCTTACGGTTCTTTGGTATATGCCTCGACCGTGGTGGGAGGAAAGATTTCGGATGTGTATTTAGGATTCCGTAAATCCATCCTTCTTGGAGGAGTTCTGATGGCTTTGGGGCATTTTGTCTTGGCCATAGAAAACAACATAGCATTCTTTCTTGCTTTGGGACTCATTGTGGTAGGGAATGGTTTTTTTAAACCCAACATTTCCACTTTCGTCGGCTCTCTCTATCCAGAGGGCGACCGAAGAAAAGACGCAGGCTTTGTGATCTTTTATATGGGGATAAATATTGGTGGTTTTGCGGCACCTTTATTGTGTGGATGGTTGGCCGCATCTTATGGCTGGCATTACGGTTTTGGACTGGCAGGATTTGGAATGTTAACGGGCTTAGCATTTTTCTGGAGTGGTATTCAAAAAGGTGTTTTTGGAGAACAAGGCCTAGCCCCCCAACCTGAACTTTTGGATCAAAAAGTAATGGGAATTTCCAGAGGAACATTGATCCAAATTTTAGCCTTTCTATCGGCTCCGCTGATCGCATTTATGTTGTCCTCTTATCAGGGAATTGGAGGTTCACTTTTTGGAGATCAGAATCTGGTATCCGTACTCTTTAATGTCATTGGAGTAGTGATTCTAGCCTATTTGGTTTATATCATGACTCAAGTCTCGGCAGAGGAACGAAACAAACTCATTGTCGCTCTTGTAATCACGGTATTTATGTCTCTTTTTTGGGGTTTTCACGAACTTTCGGGAAGTGTCATTACCTTGTTTGCAGCCCGGAACGTGAACCTCGAATTTATTGATGCAGCCCAGACGAATTCTTTAAACTCTATGTTTATTATTCTGCTCTCAATTCCTATTTCAATGATGTTTACCTATCTGCGGAAAATTGGAAAAGACCCTAGAACCCCCTATAAATTTGGGTTGGGACTCATCATGGCTGGAATAAGTTTTTATGTTTTGTCTATTAGTGGGAATGTTGCTGATGCCAACGGAATGGTGCCTATGTCCTATTTACTGATTATGTATTTTTTAATTTCAGTAGGCGAGTTATTTATGTCTCCTGTAGGGCTTTCTAAGATCACAGATTTGTCTCCGAAACGAATTGTTGGATTTATGATGGGGATCTGGTTTTTGTCTTCTGCTTATGCCTTCCAGTTGGTTGGTTTTATAGGAAAGCAACTGGCGGTCGAGAGTGATAGTAGTGAAATAAGCGGTTTTGAATCTTTAAGTACCTATATCAATGGTTTTGAACTCATTGCTCAATATGCCTTGGGGGTTGGAGTTTTTGCCCTCTTACTGGGCGTTTATCTCAAGCGATTGATGGGTAATGTACACTAATTTAAAATTGAATATCAAATGAAAAAATACAGTTGGATACTGTTGTTTTGGTTACCTGTTTTTATGCATGGTCAAGCGCAAATAGAATGGTTGACCTTGTCTGAGGCCCTTGTCAAACAAAAAGAGGAGCCTAGAAAAATTATTCTGGATGTCTACACCAAATGGTGTGGTCCCTGCAAATTGATGGACAAAAAAACCTTTGGAAATCCAGACGTTGCAGCTTACGTAAACAAGCACTACTATGCTGTAAAATTTAATGCGGAGGGCAACGAAACCGTTAATTTTTATGGGAATACTTTTGAGAATCCAAACTATGATGCTTCTCGAAAAGGGCGAAACTCGACGCACCAGTTTACCCAATTTCTCGGGGTTCGGGGCTATCCTACGACCATATTTATCAGCGAAACAGGAGATCTGATCACACCGGTTGTGGGCTATTTAAAACCGCAACAATTAGAGCTGTATCTCAAAATGATCAAGACCGGAGATTATCAGGTCTTTTCCAGTCCAGATGATTTTCAGCGCTATCAGGAAAACTTTGTCCCCAAGTTTAGAGGGGAATAATTCGATAGCCAGTTTTTCGCATATCAATTACAGCAATGGATCGTTCGTCACAGGTCTTTTTCCAATGACGTGTAAGCCATAAAGGATTGGTTTTATCGATCCAAACGGTATTCGGACAAATGCTATCGAGTAGTTGTTCAAAATCTATCCTAGGGCCATTACTCATCCATAGGATGTCTATTCCGGAATCGGTCTGTTTGGGAATTGAAAGATCGATTTGGTGATGTACCTTATTCGGGAACTGTTTGGGCAATTGATCCGATGTTTGGAAATGGCGAATCCCAAATCGTAACCCCAAATTCTGTTTTTCATAAGGGCTTAAATCCCCTTTTTGAGCGGTGTAGACCCATAAACTGTCTTGGTGCTGAAACCCTAGATAACTTTTTTGGGGAGTACCCATCCATACTATTTTAGGGGGTGGTTTATATAGTAGATTCCCCAGGTAGAGACCGAAGATTCCAGTCAATAGAATCCCTATACTGTTCCACTTTTTTTGGTTTTTCAGTGCCCAGCCACTACACAAAAGAATCATATATACCCATATAACAGCAGTAGGAGTAAGTCTTAAATGTTCGAAGATCCACCCCTTTTGGGCAGCTAGTACACTCACCCATCGAATGAAAAGTTCTGTCAATTGATTAAAGCCAAGCACTATTGCTGCAGGGATGTTTCCAAAGACGGCCCATATCCCTATGGCAAATACACTTGCCAGGTATATACCAAACAAAGGAAATACACTAAGATTTGCGAGCAGGAATATTCCAGCAAACTGATGGAAATAGTAAATACTGATAGGAGCAACAGCGATTTGAGCAGCTAAACAAACCCAGATCCAGCCCCATATTTTTTGTACAAATAGAGATCTTTTCTTTCCAATTTTTGTGGCTATAGGAGCCATCCATAGAATCCCTCCAACGGCTAAAAAACTCATTTGAAATCCTGTACTGACGATATAAGCCGGGTGGATACCTACCAAAATAAAGGCGCTACAAGCAAGAATTGCTAAGGATGAAGTTTTTCGATGCAGGAATTTATTGAGTTGCCACACACTCAACATCAAAACAGCACGTAGGGTAGCGGCTGCTCCACCCGAAAGCCAACAAAAACCCCATAAACAAAATAGGATGATACCGATTTGAATACTATTTCCAAAAGCAACTCTCTTGATGGGAGAAGTGATCCATTGCAAGATCAAAAACAATAGTCCCATATGAAGCCCCGAAAGCGCCAACAAATGAATCAGGCCTGTATTGGCGAATTGTTCTCTGAGATCGGCATCTAAATAGTTGCGACCTCCGAGTGAAAGGGCTAAAATCAGTGCTTTGGCATTCGAGGAAAACTTAAAAAAATCTAATTTTTGGTAGAGGAATTCCTTCGTCTTTCCCGCTGAAAATTCGTCCATTTCGACTCCCAATCGGAGGTGATATTCCCCTGGGGAGAGGTATAGCTGATGATGGATATGCTTCCGATTCAAATAAGTGGTATAATCAAAAGTTGAAGGCATGGAGGCCGGTTCCAGCTTCCAAGGTTTTTTAGCGGTACAGATCAGACCTTTTACGGGAGGTTTAAGTTTTCCTTTTTTGATATGGATCAATAACCGAACAGTAGGTCCGTTAGCTGGAGTTATTGTGCCGTAAAATCTCCACCAATTTTCTAATGATTTTAAAGGTTCCTCCAGAATTATGGAGTAGCCAGCTTGCTCAGCTAAGGAATGTTGAAATCTTGCGGTATACCCATTCCAAAAGCCTAACTGAAAAAAAATAAGACTCCATAAAAGATGTATTCGAAACGCCTTAAGAATTAAAAGTAGTAGTAGACACACTACAGACAGCGTCCCTAAAATTTGAAAAGCGGAAGCGTTAGCCGTAAAAGCTAAAAATGATCCGCCCAGTAAAGCGGTACAAATCCAATATAGAAGTGCACTTCGGGGCATAGCCGAAATGTAAGGGAATTTCTAGGCCCCTTCAACAATGAATTGAGCAGTTTTTTGACTGGCAGTTCCTGATCCTAAAAGGCTACGGATTTCGGCATAAGCCAAAAGGATGTCTTTTCGGTTTTCTTCATCTAGCAATTCCCGAATTGCTGCCAAGATACCCTCCAAGCTACAGTCTCCTTGAATCAATTCTTGTACCACTTCCCGATCGGCAATCAGATTCACTAGGGAAATATAAGGGAGGTCCACCAGTTTTTTGGCAATCGAATAAGACAGATGGCTGCTGCGATAGCACACCAACTGAGGAACATTCAGTAGGGCTGTTTCTAAGGTTGCAGTTCCGCTGGTAACTACGGCAATATGGGCTTGCTGCAGCAGCGCATAGGTTTGGTCGTGTACCCACTGAATGGATGTATGAGATAAAAACTTCTTATAATATTCAGGGCTTAAACTAGGAGCGGCAGCCACCACAAATTGAAGTTCAGGAAAGTGCTTGGCAACCTCCAAAAATAGGGGAAGCATCCGTTCAATCTCTTGCTGTCGACTTCCAGGTAAAAGGGCCACAATGGGCTTTTCAACAGCTATATCTAAGTGTTGTTGGGGAGGGGGACTCAGGTGGTCCAGTAGCGGATGCCCTACATAGTGAACTTTGTATTGATGTTTGTCTCTGTAGTAACTTTCTTCAAAAGGGAGAATAACATATAAGGCATCTAAATCCCGCTTGATTTTTTTGATCCGATTCTCTTTCCAAGCCCAAATCTGTGGACTGATATAATAATGATTTTCAAATCCTTTGATTTTTGCCCAGGCGGCAATTCTCATATTGAATCCAGGGTAGTCGATGTATATGATCCGATCGGGTTGAAAGCTTTCAATATCAGATTTACAAAAAGCAATATTCCGAAAAATGGTCCGGATATTGATGAATACTTCCCAAAACCCCATAAAGGCAAGCTCCCTGTAGTGTTTCACGATTGTTCCGCCTGCGGCTGCCATGAGATCTCCTCCCCAGCAACGAAATTCGGCCTGAGGGTCAAGCTTTTGTATGGCTTTGATTAAATGTGAACCGTGGATATCTCCCGAGGCCTCCCCTGCAATAAGATAATACTTCATCCCTGTATGATTAAATCCCTTTGAGAAGTGCCACAATCAAAACCAAAACCAAAGAAAAAACAACAACTCCGGTTGCAAAGGGGTATTTTTCTTTTCGAATAGCCACAAAGAATAATACAAGATTTACCAGGGCTCCTAAACTGATTACTCCTCCCAATTGATTTTTAAGATATAAAAACTGCAAGCTCTCCATTAATTCTCCTTTGGAAAACAGCAGGGTAATACTAACTATTCCAAAAGCAGTTCCAAACAATGAACTGAGCAGGCCGTAGACAAAGAGTTTATTTTTCAAAGCTTCCAAGTATTAAGTTGAGCCATAGCATGATGTGCGGTGAGGTCAAATTGGACTGGAACAATAGACGCATAATTTTGGGAAAGTGCCCATTCGTCCGTGTCTTCACCCCCGTCTTCATTGATGAATTTTCCAGTCAGCCAATAGTAGTCTTTTCCTAAGGGACTGGTGCGTTTGTCAAATTCTTCTACCCAATAAGCTTTAGCTTGTCTGCAAATTTTAATTCCTCGAATATCTGAGGAATTTTCACACTTGGGAAAATTTACATTGAGTACAACATCTTTGGGCATTCCCTGTTCCAAAGCCTGAAGGGTAATATTTTTGATATAGGTCTCTAAGGGTTTAAAATCCGCTTCCCAACGGAAATCCAACAGGGAAAAACCGATGGCGGGTATTCCTTCAATTCCGGCTTCTATAGCAGCGCTCATGGTGCCCGAATAAATTACATTTATGGAGGAATTGGAACCGTGATTGATGCCGGAAACACAAATATCAGGCTTGCGATCCATGAGTTCATTAATGGCCATTTTTACACAATCGGCAGGTGTTCCAGAACAACTGTATTCGATCTGAGGACCTTCGTCAATCGTAACTCGGTCGCAGTGTAAAGTGTCGTTTATTGTAATCGCATGTCCCATTCCAGATTGAGGGGAATCGGGGGCTACTACAACAACGTCTCCAATTTCGTTCATCACACGAATCAAAGTTCGCACGCCCGGGGCGGTAATACCATCGTCGTTGGTTACTAAAATTAAAGGTCTTTGAGCCATAGGTGTCATATTCAACCCAAAAGTAAGCAATTCCCCTTGGAGTGATTTAAATTTCGTTTTAACAAAAAGTTTTGAACTTGTATACAAGCAAATCCCCCTGTTTTTGGCTATTTTAGTAGTTCTTAACCATCCTACGTATGCGTAAACTATTACTCATCCTCTTTGCGGGAGCTTTAGTTTTTTTCGGATTTGGATTTGTTTCCAAAGTTGATAATCCTGAAAAAGATAAATTATTGTTGGAAGTCATTTCCTATGTTTTGGAACGAGGACACTACAGCCCTAAAGCTATCAATGATCGCTTTTCCGAACAGGTATATATGAACTACCTGGATGGATTGGATGGACAAAGACGCTTTTTCCTGAAAACAGACATCAATAATTTTAAGCGATATAAGACCCAAATTGACGATCAAATTAAAGGCGCTTCACTTGACTTTTTTGACCTCACCTATAAGCAGATGGTTACGCGAATTGAGCAAGTCAAAAACTTTTATCCCGAATTACTAGAAAAACCATTTGACTTTAACCAGACAGATTCCATTAGCTTAGATTATGAGAATGCTGCTTATGCAATTAATCTAAATGAATTAAAATCCATCTGGCGCAAGCGGTTTAAGTTATCGACCCTCGATCGCTTTGTAGAACTTAAAGAAATTGAGCAAAATAAAGTCGAGGAAGATTCAAATTATACGCCTAAGGCCGATACAGCTTTAGAAGTTGAAGCACGTCAATCAACTCTAGAAAACACGCAAAATTTCTTTGAGTTATTTGAGGAATTGGAACGGAAAGATTGGTTTTCAATTTATCTGAATGCCATTGCGCTTCAGTTCGACCCCCATACCTCTTATTTTGCTCCGGAAGACAAAGATCGTTTTGATGCGAGTATTTCTGGAAAATTCGAGGGGATAGGGGCGCGTTTACAAAAACGCAATCAAGAGATTAAGATTGTCGAGATCATTTCTGGAGGGCCGCTATGGAGAGATAAGCTGATCGAAGTAGGTGATGTCATCTTGCGTGTAGCTCAAAAAGGGGAAAGCTCTGTGGATGTCTCGGGTATGCGTTTAGATGATGCCATAAAGCTCATTAAAGGCCCTAAAGGAACCCAAGTAGTGCTCACCATCAAAAGAGTAGATGGCAATATCGAAGATATTGAAGTAACCCGAGATGTCGTGGAATTAGAAGAGGTTTTCGCAAAATCGTCTATCATTACTTCTGGGAAAGATACTTTTGGGATCATACAATTGCCTAAATTTTACTTTAATGTGGATGACTATGGCGAACGCAATGCGGCATCAGATGTTAAATTAGAACTCCAACAATTACGTTCCAAGGGAGCTAAAGGAGTGATCTTAGATTTGAGAAATAACGGAGGAGGATCACTCAAGACCGTTGTTGACATTGTGGGGTACTTTATCGAAGAAGGACCCGTAGTCCAGGTGAAAAGTATCGGAGGGAGAAAAGAAGTCTTAAAAGACGAAGACCCCTCCGTTGTTTGGGAAGCCCCTGTAGTGGTATTGGTAAACGAATTTTCGGCATCTGCTTCAGAGATATTAGCGGCTGCTCTTCAGGATTACCGACGGGCCATAGTATTGGGAAGTCAACAAACTTTTGGGAAGGGGACTGTCCAAAACGTTATTGATCTCAACCGAGTAATTTCGGGGAATACCTATGGCAATTTAGGGGCACTTAAAGTAACCACAGACAAGTTCTATCGGATCAATGGCGGATCCACTCAGTTAGAAGGGGTAAAAAGTGATGTGGTGATCCCCAACCGCTATGCCGAGGTTAATGTAGGGGAGAAAGATCAAGAAAACCCTCTCAGCTGGGATCGAATATCTCCAGCAACTTATTCGCCCTACGCACCCCAATGGTCATATAGCTATATCTTGGAACGCAGTAAACAGCGGATGCAAGACAATCCTCTCATTGCTCTTGTCCAAAAACAAGCCCGTTGGATCAAGTCGCAGCAAAACAACAATGTTTATTCTTTAAAGTATGACGACTACATTAAAGATCTAGAATCCGATCGGGCTAGATCAGATGAATTTAAGGCTTTACGAGAATTTGAGTCTCCCTTGAGTTTTCAATGGCTACCCGAAGCCGGAAGTCGTCAACCTTTAAATGACGATATCCGAGAAAAGCGCAAACGAATCGATGAAGGACTCCAAAAGGATATGTATGTCTCCGAAGCGGTGGCAATTCTTCAAGATCTCAATCGGAACGTTTTAGGGAAAAGCCCCGTGGCTCAATCCCAAAAATGATGTAGAAGCCTATGATTCGGGTCTTCAAGCGTCTGAATAGTTTTGGTCTTTTAAGTTTGGGATACATCCTGTTGTTATTGTTCTTATCCCTTACGGCCACCTTTTGGGCTCCGGATAATTCGGTTCATGCCAATCGGATGCAACTTTCTATTCATTCCAAGCCACCCGGTTTTTCGGTTTGGGTATACCGGCCCAACACCCCACTTAAGCAGGAGCAAAGTCATTGGTTTTTTGGATTGCAAAACCCTGCTGAAGAAATTCCCTTGGAAGCCTATCGGTGGCAAGATTCCAACCTCCAAATTTTACCCTTTGGGACAGAAACTTGGCAGACCGTATTTACAGATGCCTCTTCAGACCCTGAAAATCAAAAAAAGGTAGCGCAACAGTTGCTCCAAAAAAGAAAGTATCCTTTAGGAACTGATAAATACGGACGTGATTTGTGGAGCCGCTTGTTATTTGGGTCTCGAGTATCTATAGCGATTGGATTTATAGCAGTAATCATCTCTTTAGGTTTGGGGATTCTGATTGGTGGAATAGCAGGTTTTTTTGGAGGAATTTTGGACCGCATACTCGTCAATATGATGAATATTGTATGGTCTATCCCCACCTTACTTCTGGTATTGGCTATTAGTTTGGCCTTAGGGAAAGGTATTTTTCAAGTCTTTATAGCCGTGGGCCTTACCATGTGGGTAGACGTAGCCCGACTGGTTCGTGGCCAAGTATTGAGTGTCAAGGAACTCACTTTTATTGAAGCTGCTCAAACTTTAGGCTTTTCTAAAGCAAGGATATTTTTCTTTCATATACTGCCTTTACTTACCGGGCCTTTGCTGGTTGTATCGGCATCTAACTTTGCCAGCGCCATCCTCATCGAAAGCGGTCTTAGTTTTTTAGGAATTGGGGCCCAACCACCCATCCCCACATGGGGGGGAATGGTCAAGGATCATTTTCGATATTTGGTTTTGGGACAACCTCATTTAGCCCTTCTACCTGGCCTTGCAATTATGAGTCTTGTACTAGCATTTATGTTATTGGGGAACAGTTTGCGCGACTCATTTGATAGCCGGTCTGCACTACCAAATACTTAAACGATTGGCATCAAAATTGAGATGAACAAAAAGTAAAAGTGTAAAAAATAAAAGGTTGGAACCCCCATAGCTAATAAAGGGGAGCGGAATTCCTACCGTAGGGACTAAGCCCAGAGACATTCCAATATTGACAAAGAAATGGACGAATAAGATTCCTGCAACGCCATAGGAATAGGCCCTTCGAAAACTATTCGTTTGTCTTTCGGCACGAATCAGAATCCGAATGATAATCCCAGAAAATGCAAGGACGATAAAACTACAGCCCAAAAACCCCCATTCTTCGCCTACCGTACTAAAAATATAGTCCGTATGTTGTTCGGGAACAAAATTCCCCTTGGTCTGGCTTCCTTGCAAAAAGCCTTTCCCTTGCAGTCCACCCGAGCCAATGGCAATTTTAGATTGGTTAATGTTGTATCCTATTCCTTGATTATCGACGGTTTTTCCCAAAACAATATTGAATCGGTCTCTGTGTCGTTGCTCAAAGACCTCATTAAAGATATAATCCACAGAATAGGAAAATCCAATGCTGAGGATCAGAACCGCTAAAAAAGGATAAATCTTGATTTTTGGACGGATTCGTTTGATTAAAAAGTAGACCAAGAAAACCAGAAAACTTAGAAAAAGACTTGTAGCCTCGAACTGATATAAAAGACTTAGAATAAAAATGATTCCAGCTGCAAGAAGCAAGTAGAGGTAGATTAGATTTAAGTCTTCGCGAAAAAGCATAAAAATCAGTCCTCCAAACACTAATGCAGAACCCGGGTCGGGTTGTGCAACGATTAAGAGGGCAGGAAGTGCAATGATTCCAAAAGCAAGCAATTGGGATTTCCATTGCTTTAAATTCGTCTGAAAACGGTTCAGGTAAGCCCCTAGCATGAGTGCTGTACTCATCTTGGCAAATTCTGCCGGTTGAAAGCTTAATCCGCCAAAAACATACCAAGAAGTTGCCCCTGAAATAGTTTTTCCAAAGAGGAATAGGCCCACAAGTAATGCAACAGAAATTCCGTAGATGATTTGTGCGAACTGCTGAATAAATTTAGCTCTAACGGCCATTAAAAAGGCAATCATTACTAAGCTTAGGAGCCAAAACCACAGTTGTTTGCCAATGGGGAGACTCAGGTCAAAAATTGAATTTACATCGGCTTGATAGGTGGTTGAATAAATATTAAAAAAACCGAATACCACCAGTGTGGTATACAGCAAGATCAATACCCAATCCAGTCGAAAAAGAATCCCTTTATTCATTGATCGTAAATGGTTTTCCGCTGAGGGGTTTTAGGTACTCTTCTTCCAAACTTCCGTTGAGCATTCGGTTTTCCCACCAGCTGCGTTTGACTGTTCCAGTTAAGTATTTTTCGATCATTAGACTTGCAATGGGTGCTGCCCATCGAGCTCCCCAGTAGCCATTTTCGATAAATACGGCAATAGCAATTTTGGGGTCTTCCTTTGGTGCAAAGGCAATAAACATGGAGTGGTCGGTTAGTTGTGTTTTGACACCATCGATCAGGGTAAAATTTTCTACAGTACCTGTTTTTCCACAGACGCTTATATCTTTTATGCGGGCAGTTCTAGCAGTACCTTTTTCCACTACCAACTCCATCCCTTCGATTACTGGATCGAAATGTTCCTTGGATATGGTGGTCTGATTTTTGGGCAATTGGTCCAATACGACACTATCTCCAATTTTTTTTACAAAATGAGGTCTGATATAATACCCCCGATTGGCTATGGCTGCCGTAAAGTTAGCCATCTGAATAGGGGTGGTTAAGATTTCGCCCTGTCCAATAGCGTTGGAAATAATCGTTGGAGCTTTCCAACCTTTGGGACCATACCAGCGGTGATAATAGCTGCTGTCTGGAATAAAGCCGGGTTTCCCTATGGGCAAGTCATACCCCAGATAGTTTCCTAAGCCAAAGCTATTGAGGTGTTTTTTCCAGCGGGTGAGTCCGTCTGCTGGCGTTTCTCCAGCTTCGATTATACTCCGATAGGTTTGAGCAAAATAGGTGTTACAAGATTTGTATATCCCCGGAATCAGGCGGTTTTGGGTTCCTCGACGGCAATGACATTTCATGAATTGACCTCGTGCGTAGTAGTGCCCTTGATTACATTTAAATTTGGTCTTTGTAGTTATGGTTCCCTCCTGCAGAGCAATCAGTGCATTGAGGGTCTTGAAGGGAGATCCCGGAGCGTATTGCGCTTGCAGTCCTCTATCAAAAAGAGGTTTGGCAAGGGTGTCCTGAGCAAGCTTTCGGTAATTTGAAGAGCGATTCCGCCCCACCAGTAGATTGGGGTTGTAGTTGGGAGCACTGACTAGGGCTAATATTTCTCCCGTTTGGGGTTCAATCGCAACAATACCACCTCTTTTATTTTGGAGGAGCTGCTCTCCATAACTTTGAAGCTCTATGTCTAAAGTTAGCGTGATATCATCGGGGGGTTTGGCAGCTATATCAAAGCTTTTATTTTCGTAGGGACCTAAGATTTTATTGAAACGATCTTTCTGAAAAAACTCCTTTCCCTTTTCACCTCTTAAAGAGGTTTCGTATTGTTTTTCAATTCCTTGTCGACCAATCAATTCTCCTAGGGCATAGTAATCATTTTTTAATAGGTCGTTACGGTTCACTTCACTGATATAGCCCAATACATTGCTGGCAGCCTCCACCTTATAATCTCTAAGGGATCTCTTTTGGAGATAAAAGCCTGGAAATTGCCAAATTTTCTCTTGAAAGGCTGCGTGTGTTTCTTTGGATAATTGCCGAACAATTACGGATGGAAGTTTATAGGAATAGCGTTTGGATTTTTTGATTTGACTGTGGATCCTTTCGGGCAGTACCCCACACAATTGGGCCAGTGCGGTGGTGTCAAATGCCTTGCTGTTTTCGGGGATATACATCAAATCATAGGCGGGCTGATTGGCCACCAGTAGGGTTCCTTTTCGGTCATAAATCAATCCTCTTTCCGGATAAACGGATCGCTCTAAAATGGCATTATTGTCCGATAATGACTTGTAGGCAGGATCAATAATTTGAAGATAAAAAAGTCGGGACAAGAAAAGGATCGCACTACAAAGTGTGAAAAAAACCAAAAGATACTTACGAATCATCTCTTGAATATAAGCTTAATACCAAAAAGATAAAGAGCCCGGACAATATAAATTGAACCAAGCTTCGCGTAAGAATTTGCAACCAAGCTTCCCCACTAAAATATAGGACCGTAAAATAGATCAGTTGATGCGTCCAAGTCAGTATCCCAATAAAATAGAAGAGGTTTAGGTTTTTGATCCGACGCGAGAAAATAGAGGAAAAGTCAGTGATCAATCCCAGACTTATAGCAATCACAGCAGGGCGGAAAGCGGCAATGCTTAAAGTGGCAATGGTGTGGGCTCCTGGACTTTGAGTAAGCAAATCCAGACTCAGCCCGAGCAAAAACCCAACTAGAGTCACTTCTTGAGGGTTGGCTTCAAAAGGATAACTCAGAATAAAAAAGATATAGACGCAAGGGAATATCGACCCGAAAAGGACCCATTGATTAAACACCAACACTTGCAGGATTAGCAAACATAAAAAACGAGCGAAAAGTCGGGAGGAAGCTCTATTCATGGGCGAATATTCTTTAGAGAATCCAATTCCGAACGGCCAAAATTTTCCAAGATGTACACTTGGTTTAATACGGTCGGATTTCCGAATAATCGGACTTGTATTTGATGATAGCCCTGAACTCGGTCCGATTCATAGGCAGTCACTTGCCCCAAAGGAATTCCTTTCGGGAAATAAGTAGACATCCCACCCGTAACGATGGTATCTCCAATACGTACCGGATTAATAATGGAAATGTCTTTAAGTTCAAAAGCTTGAGGGTCTTTTCCAGTCCAGTACAGAGAACCGAATGCTCCGTTTTTTTGGAACGCTGCATTAATGCTCAAGTCAATGTCTAATAAAGACATAATACTGGCAAAGTTGGGAGTGACTTGATTTACAATTCCCACTACACCCTTGGCGCCAATAACACCCATCTCTTTTTGTACCCCTGCACGAGATCCTTGGTCTGCAATAAATACGTTTTTAGGCGAGTGGTAGGATTTTTGAATTAAATCGGCAGGGATTGCTCGATACCCCAAATAACTGGTTTGAGCAGCAAAGGAATCTTTTCCTTTTAAAAGCTGATTTACAAGGGCTAAGTTTTCACGCTGGAGAATTTCATTCTCCCGCTCCAATTCGAAATATTGGGTTAAAGACTTGCTTCCCTGATGCAGCCAGCCACTGATGCCCATCCCTAAGCGGTACATTTGCGTTTGGTGATAAAAACTGCGATTGCTAAGGAAAATCAGAGCAAAGCCCAACAAGACCAGGTATAAGACCAGGCTTAAATTACGCAGAAGGGCATTGATGATCTGTTGCATGATCTATTTGATCAAGATAGGCTTGTAACGTTCCAAGTTTTTTAGCGTGATACCCGTACCACGAACAACGGCTTGAAGCGGGTCTTCGGCTATGTAAACAGGTAAGTCTGTTTTTCTTGAGATTCGTCTATCGAGTCCTCTTAACAAAGCGCCTCCACCAGCTAAATAAATCCCGGTATTATAAATATCCGCAGCTAGTTCGGGAGGTGTTTGCGCCAAGGCTTCCATAATGGCCTCTTCGATTCGGATAATGGACTTATCTAAGGCTTTGGCAATTTCGGAATGTGAAATCATCGCTTGCTTGGGCTTTCCAGAAAGTAAATCCCGCCCTTGAACCGACATTTCGTCTGGGGGTGTTTCTAGGTCTTCCACAACTGCTCCGATGGTAATTTTTATTTTTTCTGCCGTACGCTCACCTACAAATAAATTGTGCTTGGAACGCATGTAGTTGATGATGTCGTTGGTAAATACATCCCCTGCAATCTTTACAGACTTATCGCATACAATTCCGGAGAGGGCGATAATGGCAATCTCGGTGGTTCCCCCACCGATATCAACAATCATATTTCCTTTGGGTTGCATGATGTCTAACCCAATCCCGATAGCTGCTGCCATGGGTTCATGGATCAGATAGACCTCTTTCCCGTTAACGCGTTCGGCCGATTCCCGAACGGCCCGCATTTCAACTTCCGTAATTCCGGAAGGAATACAAATGACCATCCGTAAAGAGGGTGTAAAGAACTTCTTTTTTAAGGATGGAATACTCTTAATGAGCATATTGATCATCTGCTCAGAAGCGTTGAAGTCGGCAATAACTCCGTCTTTAAGCGGGCGAATAGTTTTGATGTTTTCGTGGGTCTTCCCTTGCATCATACTCGCCTCGTTGCCGATGGCGATCACTTTGTTGGAAAGCCGATCTATGGCAACGATCGAAGGGCTGTCCACCACTACTTTATCGTTGTGTATTATAAGGGTATTGGCAGTACCCAGGTCAATTGCTATTTCTTCAGTAAATATCCCCATGGAGTTTCATATTTGGCCCAATAAATGTAGGAATTAATGTTTAAAATGACGTGTTCCCGTAAAGACCATTGCCATATTGTTTTCGTTGCAGTAGTCGATCGAAAGCTGATCCTTGATCGAACCTCCGGGTTGAATCACCGCTTGAACCCCTGCCTTATTTGCAATTTCTACACAATCAGGGAAAGGGAAAAATGCATCGCTAGCCATCACTGCTCCTTCCAAAGGGAAATTGAAATGTTGTGCTTTGGCAATCGATTGCTGTAAGGCATCTACTCGGGATGTTTGTCCCGTTCCGGAAGCTAAAAGTTGCTTGTTTTTAACTAAAACTATGGTGTTGGATTTGGTATGCTTACAAATTTTTGAGGCAAACAACAGATCAGATACTTCTTCTGAGGTTGCCGCACGTTGAGTGACACCTTCAAGGTCAGAAGCCTGATCGGTCCCCAAATCTCTTTGTTGTACCAGAACCCCATTGAGACAACTGCGGACTTGAGTCGATGGACGGTCGTAGGTATTAATTTTTAGAAGAATACGATTCTTTTTTTGTTGTAATAGAGTTAATGCCTCAGGCGTGTAGTCTGGTGCTATAACAACTTCACAAAACAGATCGTGTACTTGTGTGGCTGTTTCAGTGTCTATTGCACGGTTGGCAATTAAGACACCACCAAAGGCCGAAACGGGATCTCCTGCCAAGGCGTCGCTATAGGCTTGTGCCAAAGTACTGCGCGTAGCCAACCCACAAGCATTATTGTGTTTAAGGATGGCAAAGGTGGGATCGTCTGCTACAAATTCTTCCATAAGACTTACGGCAGCATCGATATCCAAAAGGTTGTTATAGGATAATTCTTTCCCGTGTAACTGTTCCAACATGTTTTCTAAAGCACCGAAAAAACTTCCCTCTTGGTGAGGGTTTTCTCCATAGCGCAAACTTTTAGACCGATGATCGCTCAGCTTTAATAGGTTTTCAGTACTATTGAAGTGGTTAAAGATAGCGGTATCGTAGTGGGATGAAGTAGCAAATCCTTGAACGGCAAACTGTTGACGTGTTTCGATGTCTGTTGTTCCGCCCTGCTGGGTAAGTAGCTCTAAAAGGGCTGCATATTGACCGCGGTTGGATACGCAGAGTACATCTTTAAAGTTTTTAGCTGCTGCACGAATCAAAGCAATCCCTCCAATATCAATTTTCTCCACAATTTCGGCTTCAGTACCGCCTTGAGCAACCGTATCCTCGAAGGGGTAGAGATCAACAATGACTAAATCCAGTTGTGGGATATCAAATTCTTGTAAGGTCTCCTGATCGCTTGCCACCTCTTGTCTATTCAGAATCCCTCCAAAAATCTTGGGATGTAAAGTCTTTACACGCCCACCTAAAATTTCAGGATATTGGGTGATGTCCTCAACGGGGATTACCGGGATATTTCTCTTTTCGATAAAGTCTTGTGTTCCTCCGGTCGAATAAATAGATACTCCAGAGGCATGTAATTGGTCCACTATTGGGCCCAAACCTTCTTTGTGAAATACAGAAATCAGGGCATTTTGGATTTGCTTTTTCATAGATCTAGTGGGTTTGTATGGGTGGTTTTAAGTTGTTTTGCGACCAATGCGCAGATTTTTTCAAGAAAGTGTTCGTCTTCAGCAGTAAATGGGTCTAGGGTATTGGAGTCTATATCGATTTGACCCACATTTTTTCCATCCAAGAAAATGGGGATCACAATTTCGGATTTGACATGAATGCTACAGGCGATATAATTATCCTGTGCCTGAACGTTGGGAACGACAAAATTTTGATTGGACTCTGCCACTTGGCCGCAAATACCTTTTCCAAAAGGAATTACATCATGATCCGTTGGGGCACCTTCATAGGTTTTCAGATGAAGGCTTTGTGTTTGATGATTAGCAAAATAAAATCCAACCCAATCGTAGTGCTTCACTTGCTTTTGCAGGAGCCGACATAGGTCTTCTAGTTGCTCTTTGACAGATTTTTCCGAATGGAAAAGAGTTTCAGCCTGAACCAGTAAAGCATCTAAAGTCAATGGAAAATTATTTAAGGCCAAAAATAAGCATTTCGGTTTGGATTCTAAGGGGTCTTGGACATACGAATTCTCAGCTTTTTTCGTTAGTAATAACATCAGTTGGATTCTAAAACTTTAACATTTAATTTTGGATCCACATATGCTATAATTCATTGGTTTTAATTATCTTAGAATAGAATGAAAAAATTGCGAAATACGGTTTCCCTAATTATGGCGCTACTTATAATGGCGTCTGGGGCAGGATTTGGCCTCAATTTTCATTTTTGTCAAGACAATTTAGCTCAGATTTCTTGGAATGGGAATCCCAAAAACTGCAAAGGCAAGCGGATTCAATTGTCTGGATGTGCAGATAGCAGTGGCATCCTAAATATACACCCCAAGCCTTGCTGTTCTGATCAACTCCTAACAGTGGATACAGACGTTCCAAGTGTTTTTGCAACGGATTATTCAATCGCAGTATTTGATGCGATTCTCGATACACCTCAACTTGATTTGATCCCCAAGGCTCTCCCAGCCCAAATCAGTACTACCAAGGAATTTGATCCCCCAGATCGGAATCATCCACCGCTCTATCTAAAATTTTCGCGACTCATTCTTTACGGATAATTTCTGGAGGAATAATTTCTAATGTTAGCCGTTGATCCGCTTCATCCCTAGGGATGGATAGGCGTCAACTGATCCTTTGGCATAGGAATCTATTTGGGAGAGATCCAAAACAGCTGGACAACTCCACTTTCTAAATTATCTTAAATCGAAATGAATGGTCAATAGACTTTTAAAATATTTTTTACACAATCCACTCATTACCAGTCTACTTTTGGTAGTGTTGATCGGCTGGGGTGTGGTTACAGCACCCTTCGATTGGAAAATTGATTTTTTACCTCAAGATCCGGTTCCGGTAGATGCCATTCCTGATATAGGAGAAAATCAACAGATCATTTTTACCCCATGGGCGGGTCGTTCTCCACAGGATATAGACGATCAAATTTCTTATCCTTTGACGACCTATCTGTTAGGGATTCCCGGGGTGAAGTCGATTCGTAGTTCGTCTATATTCGGCTTTTCAAGTATCTATATCATTTTTGAGGAATCGGTAGAGTTCTATTGGTCCCGTTCCAGGATTCTTGAAAAGCTCAATGCCCTTCCCAAAGGCTTGCTTCCTGACGGAGTCCAACCCAGTTTAGGTCCGGATGCTACGGGTCTGGGGCAAGTGTTTTGGTATACACTGGAGGGGCGCGATCCGGAGGGTAATCCTACCGGAGGTTGGGATCTTCACGAGATTCGAACTTTGCAGGATTTTTATATCAAATACGCCTTAAATTCTGCCTCAGGAGTTTCCGAAGTAGCCTCCATCGGAGGTTTTGTGCAGGAATATCAGATCGATATAGATCCACGTGCCATGAAAGCACACCAAATTACTTTTAGTCAAGTACTTCAAGCCGTTCAAAGTTCCAATAAAGAGGTTGGAGCCAAAACCATAGAAATCAATCAAGTGGAATATTTGGTTCGAGGCTTGGGATACGTAAAATCGATAGCGGACCTCGAGAATACGGTGGTGCGTATGTCCAATCATACGCCAATTCGTATTCGGGATTTGGGTCGTGTAAAGATCGGTCCAAGTACTCGCCGCGGGATCTTGGACAAAGATGGCGCCGAGGTCGTAGGAGGTGTTGTCGTTGCTCGTTATGGAGCCAATCCCTTAGAGGTTATCAATAATGTTAAGAAAGAAATTGAAAATATCAGTTCGGGATTGCCAAAAAAGGTTTTGGAGAATGGGGTAGAATCTCAATTGACCATCGTGCCATTTTATGACCGCTCTCAACTGATCCATGAAACTTTAGGGACCTTAGAGGAGGCCTTAACCCTAGAAGTATTTATTACGGTTTTGGTGGTCTTGATGATGCTTTTCAACCTTCGAGCATCCGTATTGATAAGTGTTTTATTACCGATCTCAGTACTGATCGTATTTGTATTCATGCGCTATTTTGGTGTAGATGCCAATATTGTAGCTCTTTCTGGGATTGCCATTGCCATTGGAACGATGGTTGATTTGGCAGTTATTTTGGTTGAAAATATTGTTAAACATCAACGGGAACATCCCGATCGACCAACAATTCAGACCATATATGAAGGAGCAAGCGAGGTTAGTGGAGCCATAATTACAGCGGTTTCTACAACCATCGTAAGTTTTATTCCGGTCTTTACCATGCAAGCTGCAGAGGGGAAACTCTTTGTCCCGCTGGCATTCACAAAAACCTTTGCGTTGGTGGCTGCCCTTGGGGTTACACTCTTTATATTACCTACACTAGCACGCTGGATTTTTGGGATCAAAAGCACTCAAAAATATGTGCAAAAGCTCCTGCTTTGGACGATTGGAATTTTGGGGATTCTGGCTTGTTTTTGGGGGTATGTTTTCTTGGGAATCTTGAGTATAATTTATTTTGGAATTAAGATGTTCCATCCACTCATTTATTCCAGTCCAAAACTGCTTAAATATCTCTGGATTCGAATCATAATTAAGCAATTGGATTTGGCTCTTGTGGTCTTGGGAGTCATTTGGCTCTTGGCCGATTATTGGATTCCCTTAGGTCCCGGAAATTCCAGTTTAAAGAACTTCCTGTTCGTTTTTCTTTTGGTTGGGATCATCATCACTCTTTTCAAACTTTTAGAACACTATTATACCCACATCTTACACTGGTGCCTGACGAACAAGAAAACGTTTTTAATATTTCCAAGCCTGCTGATATTGTTAGCCATCAATATTTGGTTTGGGTTTTCGAATGTCTTTGGCTTGGCTGCATCCGGGATGGATCAAGTGGGGGTAAATATCCGCAAGACCAGCCTTTGGTCTTCTTTAGCACACAGTTTTCCGGGTATTGGAAAAGAGTTTATGCCAGCCCTTGATGAAGGTAGTTTTTTATTGATGCCCACATCGATGCCCCATTCGGGGATAGCCTATAATCGCAAGGTTTTAGGACAATTGGATATGTTGGTGAGCACCATCCCAGAGGTTGAACTTACCGTTGGCAAACTGGGACGTGTAGAATCTGCTTTGGATCCAGCCCCGATTTCTATGTATGAAAATGTGATCTTGTATAAACCCGAATATGCGCTGAACAAAAAAGGTAAGAGGCAACGCTTTAAGGTGAATGACAAAGGAGCATATATAACTCAAAAGGGGGATACCCTTTCACAGGAACAGCTATTGGAGCAAAAGATCAATTCTTCTGATCTGATTCCCGATGCCCAAGGGCGTTATTTTAGAAATTGGCGGGACCAAGTGCAAAGCATCAATGATATTTGGGATGAGATTGTCCAGGTAACTCAAATTCCGGGTGTAACATCGGCACCAAAATTACAACCCATAGAAACTCGATTAGTAATGTTGCAAACGGGTATGCGAGCTCCGATGGGAATCAAAGTTTTTGGTCCGGATCTGCAAACAATCGAATCTTTTGGGATTCAGTTGGGAGAAGAGCTTAAAAAAGTTCCGGGCGTAAAGCCAGAATCCGTTTTTGCTGAGCGTATTGTAGGGAAACCCTATTTGCATTTAGTCATCGATCGGGATAAAATTGCCCGCTATGGGATGAGTGTTGCTCAGGTTCAACAGTTTATAGAAATCGCTTTGGGAGGAATGAAAATTAGCACTACTGTCGAAGGTCGGGAACGCTTTCCGATTCGGTTGCGCTACCCCCGAGAACTACGCGACAGTCCTGAAGCTTTGATGAATGCATATATAACCACTCCAAAAGGACAACAGATCCCGCTGAAAGAGTTGGTGACTTTAGAATATCAAAAAGGACCTCAGGCCATTAAAAGTGAAGATACTTTTTTGGTGGGTTATGTCTTGTTCGATAAGCAAGCTAATTTTTCTGAAGTTCAAGTAGTAGAAGCGGCCCAGAACTACCTCGAAAATCGTATTGCCAGTCAAGATTTGATGGTTCCCGAACGTGTGAATTTTAAATTTTCTGGGAATTACGAAAATCAAGTACGTGCCGAAAAGAGACTCTCTATAGTCGTTCCTTTGGTGTTAATAATCGTTTTTATCATTCTTTATTTTCAGTTCAAATCCGTTTCGACTTCTCTGATGGTTTTTAGTGGAATTATTATGGCCTTTAGTGGAGGATTTATCCTGTTATGGATGTATGGACAAAGCTGGTTTTTAAATTTTAGTTTTTGGGAAATATCTATGCGAGATCTGTTTCAGATCCACCCCATCAATTTAAGTGTGGCCGTATGGGTAGGATTTATTGCCCTTTTTGGGATTGCTACCGATGATGGTGTATTGATGGCGACCTATTTGGATCAGAGTTTCCAAAAACAAGAAATTCAGAATGCAGATCAATTGGAAGCGGCTGTGGTCCGAGCGGGTCAAAGACGTATCCGTCCGGCAATTATGACTTCGGCTACAACCATGATTGCACTGCTGCCCATTTTAACATCCTCCGGACGAGGGGCAGATATAATGATTCCTATGGCAATACCTGCTTTTGGAGGGATGTTAGTTGCCGTTATATCCTATTTTATAGTTCCGGTGCTTTATGCCCTTCGGGAAGAACGTAAATTAAACAAACAGTCATGAAAAAAATCATCTTAATAGTACTGATCGCTAGCTGTTGTTTTTATCCAGTAAAAGCTCAAGAATTGGGTCATTTGTGGGAAGTAGCTTCTTTGAATAATCCCGAACTAAAAGCAGCCTTTAGCCAATTTAAAGTAGCTGTTGAGCAAACCGCCCAAGTGCAATTGCAAGACCCAAACCTGTCTTTAGGATATTTTGTACAACCCATAGAAACGCGTGTGGGAGCTCAAGTAGGGCGTTTGTCTCTGTCTCAGAGTTTTCCGTGGTTTGGGACCCTGAAACAACAGCGGAAGGGAGCCGCATTTTTGGCAGAAGCAGCTCACTTTAGATTTTTGAATACTCGCAATCACCTATACTTCCAAATAGCAGAATATTATTACCGGATTGGACGACTAGAGGAATGGTTGGTACTCGAAAATGAAAACAAGCTCTTGCTTCAAGCGCTTAAGGAGAATGCAACAGCACGCTATGAAAATGACCAAGGTGCTTTGGTGGATATTTTACGAGTCCAAATGGCATTGGACCAAGCCGTTGCTCTTTTAGAGGTCTATCAAGATCAAAAAAAGACCTTAGTAGAAGAGTTGAGGTTTTTGATCAATAGTCCACAAACCTTGGAGCTCTCTCCACAAATCCCTGCTGAGTCCTTGATCCTGTCAGATCAAAGCTTAGGGGTAGAAGCGAACCCCTTAGTTTTGGCTTTAGACGCTCAAATTGAAGCCGCTCAGCTAGGGGAGTCGGTAGCAGTCAAGCAAAATTTACCTCAATTCCGTTTGGGGGTGGATTATGCAATCATCCAAGAAAATTTGAATTTGCCTTCCAGCGGTGCAGATGCATGGATGCCTACCTTGGGACTATCCCTCCCTATTTTTAAGAAAAAAAATAGAGCAGCTATAGAAGCCTCGAGCCTAACCACTCAGGCCTTGCGAGAGTCCCGCTTAGCAGAAATCAATCGTTTATCTGCCGATGTAAAAGCAGCACAATTCCGTTTGAAGGAATCTCAAATAGAAATAGAAGTATTGAATAAACTCATACTAACGGCAGAACAGTCGGTTGCTTTACTTCGAACGGCATACGGAAACGATGCACAAGATTTTGAAGAAGTTCTTCGAATGCACCAACAAATTATTACCCACAAAAAATCTCTGGCCATGCAAGTAGAACAAATGCATGTAGCTCAGGAGAAAATACAATACCTATTAGGACAATTTAAAGTTAGTACTCATGCTTACAAAACTAAATAAACCATACATTTTACTCTTGATTGGTCTCCTATTAGGAGTCCTTTTGGGAACTTCATTTTTTTCGGGCGGTTCCGGCTCATCCGAGTCAACCCCCGAAGCGGCTGCAGCAGCCGATGTAGAATATACCTGTTCTATGCACCCTCAAATTAGACAACAGGGTCCTGGACTTTGCCCCATCTGTGGAATGGAATTAATCCCCATGGAAACGGAGGGAGCAGGAATGGATCCCAACCGAATTCGAATGTCTGCTACTGCGATACAATTGGCTGATATTCGGACCACAAGGGTAGAATCCTCACAGGGAGCTACCAGCTGGGCGGTTGATGGTAAAATTTATCCGGACGAACGACGCGTCTATGCTCAAACGGCTCATGTAGCTGGTCGGATTGAAGCTTTGGGAGTTGACTTTACGGGAGCCTTTGTCCGTAAAGGAGAGGTAATTGCCCATATCTATGCTCCAGAGCTTGTTACTGCTCAGCGAGAAATCATTGAAGCAAAAAAAGTGATGAATCAACAGCCAGAGCTTTATCAGGCAGCGATAAACCGTTTAAAAAACTGGAAGTTTACTTCCGCTCAGATCGATCAGGTACTTCAGTCGAATCAGGCGATTGAGTCGTTCCCGATATTATCAGATATTACGGGCTTTGTTAGTCATAAGCACATTCGGGTAGGGGATCATGTACAAGAAGGACAGCAGCTTTATGAAATTCAAGATTTAAAGAGGGTTTGGGCCCTTTTCGATCTCTATGAAGATCAGTTGTCACAGGCAGCTGTGGGTGACACTATAGCTTTTGAAGTAGCGGCCCTAAAAGGGCAAGAGTTTAAGGGAGTGATTCGTTACCTAGACCCGGTATTAGGAATGGAATCCAGAGCTATTAAGGCTCGGGTGGAAATTGACAATCCTAACAATCAACTCAAACCCGAAATGTTTGTGCGGGGGACTCTTCAGGCGGCTTCAGAGACTCAGGAGTCGTCTCTGAGTATTCCAAAATCCGCAGTTTTGTGGACCGGCAAGCGCTCTGTAGTTTATGTCAAAGAACAAGATGAGGAAGGGATTTATTTCCATTTGCGAGAAGTAGAGATTGGAGCTGATTTTGGATCGACCTATGAGATCCTATCGGGTATAGAAACCGATGAAGAAGTGGCCTATCACGGAGCCTTTAGCATTGATGCAGCAGCCCAACTGGCCGGGAAAAACAGTATGATGCAAAATACCTCTTCTATGGAACCTCATGAGCATACCGTAGAAAAAGTTGAAATTGCTGTAGTCAAAACTCCCTTAAAAGGTTCCGTAAGAGACCAGTTCGATCAACTTTTGCTAAGCTACTTATCCCTTAAAGATGCGCTTACTCAGGACGATTTTGAAGCGTCCATACAATACGCCAAAGATTTTCATGCGCTCGGAGAACAATTTTTAGCGGAAGAATCTGATGAGCCATTGCAGGAGCATAAAGACTACCTAAAAGAGGTGATTATGCATTTGCACCACAGTGCCGATATGGAGGCTTTACGAGAACAGTTCCTAGGTGTTTCTGATCTTATGATTGCTATGCTCAGGTCTTATGGAGTCGGTACAAATCAAGCTTATATTCAATTTTGTCCTATGGCCAATAATAATTCAGGTGCTTTTTGGATCAGTGTTGACGAGGAGATTAAAAACCCTTATTTTGGAGCTTCTATGTTGATGTGTGGATCTGTTGAAGAAACGATAGCAGCTGAATGAATCAATTAATGAACTAACCCTTAAATCTAATTTTTATGAAATTAAAACATTTAGTAATCATGTGCTTTGTAGGAACTGCGACTTTGATGGCAGCTCCTGTTTCAAACGATCAAACCGTAATGATTGATCGGTCCGATTCCAATCCAGAAGTATTGGATGCCTATATGGAGTTAAAAGATGCTTTGGTCGCCACAGACCATGAGGCTGCACAAACCGCGGCTAAAACCTTAAAGAAAATTGCCCTAAAAGCCAAACAAACAGCCATTGCTGAACAAGCAGGAAAAGTTGCTGCTGCTTCAACGATTAAAGAACAGCGCGAACTGTTCGAGACCATTTCAGAAGCCATTTTGGAGCTGTGTCAGACAGAAGGGACCGAAACAACGGTGTACCATCAATATTGTCCGATGGCATTTGGGAATAAAGGAGCTTCTTGGCTGAGCTATTCCAAAGAAATCCGAAACCCATATTTTGGTAATATGATGTTGAAATGTGGGATGGTTAAAGCCGAAATCAAATAATTCCGATTTCTTTCAATAAAAAAGCCGCTCTAGAGCGGCTTTTTTTTAGGTATGTATAAAGTTTAGCTTACATCATTCCTGGCATTCCACCGCCCATTGGAGGTCCGGCAGGTGCTGGATTATCTTCTTTGATGTCTACTAAAGCACACTCAGTTGTAAGAATCATCCCTGCAACAGAAGCAGCATTTTCTAGAGCTACTCGAGTCACTTTCTTGGGATCGATAATTCCTTCTTTAAGCATATCGACATAGGTGCCTTCTTTGGCATTGAATCCAAAGTTAGCGTCGCCTTCTAAAACTTTAGCAACGACCACAGAACCTTCTCCACCCGAATTTTCTACGATGGTACGAAGCGGAGTTTCTATAGCGCGGTTGATGATCTGGATTCCAGTTGCTTCGTCAGCATTTGATGCTTCAAGCCCCGCCAATACAGTTTTAGCATTTAAGAGAGCTACACCACCACCTGCAACGATTCCTTCTTCAACAGCAGCACGAGTTGCATGAAGTGCATCATCTACACGATCTTTCTTTTCTTTCATCTCTACTTCCGAAGGAGCACCGACATACAATACAGCAACCCCACCCGAAAGTTTGGCCAAACGCTCTTGTAGTTTCTCTTTGTCATAGTCAGAAGTAGAAGCTTCAATTTGCGACTTAATCTGGTTGACACGTGCCTCAATTGCATCTGCAGCACCTGTACCATTGACGACCGTAGTATTGTCTTTGTCAATAGTTACTTTTTCTGCAGTACCGAGCATTTCCAAAGTGGTGTTTTCTAGGGTAAAACCACGTTCTTCAGAAATAACTGTTCCTCCTGTAAGAATAGCAATATCTTCCAACATCGCTTTTCTACGATCTCCAAAACCTGGTGCTTTAACGGCAGCAATTTTGAGAGCTCCACGGAGTTTATTAACCACTAGAGTTGCTAATGCTTCTCCGTCCACATCTTCAGCAATGATGAGTAGGGGCTTTCCCGTTTGGGCTACAGGTTCCAAAACTGGGAGTAGATCCTTCATAGCCGAGATTTTTTTGTCGTATAACAAAATGTAAGGCGTTTCTAGATCAGCTTCCATTTTTTCGGAATTGGTCACAAAATAAGGAGACAAGTATCCACGGTCGAATTGCATTCCTTCCACAACATCTACATAGGTGTCTGTTCCTTTAGCTTCTTCTACGGTAATGACTCCTTCTTTACCTACTTTTTCGAACGCTTCTGTGATGAGTCCTCCGATTGTTCCATCGTTGTTAGCAGAGATGCTGGCAACTTGTTGGATTTTTTCTGAGGCATCTCCTACTTCAACGGCCTGAGAAGCCAAGGCAGCTACGATGGCATCAACAGATTTGTCGATTCCGCGTTTCAGGTCTAGAGGATTTGCTCCTGCAGCTACATTTTTGAGTCCTTCTTTTACGATGGATTGAGCTAAAATAGTTGCAGTGGTTGTTCCGTCTCCGGCAAGATCATTTGTTTTGGAAGCAACTTCTTTTACCATTTGGGCTCCCATATTCTCAAGGGTATCCTCAAGCTCTATTTCTTTTGCAACGGAAACTCCATCCTTGGTTACTTGTGGAGCTCCAAAAGCTTTCCCAATGATTACGTTTCTTCCTTTGGGTCCTAAAGTTACTTTAACAGCGTCGGCAAGGGCATCAACTCCGCGTTTGATTCCATCCCGAGCTTCGATATCAAAAGTTATTTGTTTGGCCATTTTGGTCTATATTTTTGGGTTTAAATTTTTGCTAAAACGTCGCTTTCTTTCATGATTAAGTAGTCTTCTCCTTCATGGTTGAGTTCTGTTCCTGAATACTTTCCGTACAAAACAACGTCACCTACCTGAAGCGTTACGGGCTGATCGGTTGTTCCAGGACCTACAGCAACTACCGTCCCTTTTTGGGGTTTCTCTTTCGCAGTGTCTGGAATAATGATTCCTGATGAAGTTTTGGTTTCTGCTGCTGCAGGGGCTACCAAAATTCGATCGGCTAGAGGTTGAATTGAAATATTACTCATTAGTAGAAATTTTAATTTCCACTATAGTTACAGAAATTATGCCAAGTCCGTTGGGCTGACAATGTGTAAAAAAAAAATGCCAGCTTGTCAGGCTGGCACTATACTATATGTAAGTATTGTATTATTCAGGAAGTTGTCCTGCAGGTACTTCTGGAATTTCAACAGGAGCACTTTCTGGAATTGTTTGTTCTTGTGGATCCAGGAGTCTAGAATCTTGGCTCGTCGCTTGAGGACGTTCCAGAGCTACATTGGACAAAAGGATCAAACCTAACAGGATACCTCCTAAAACCCAAGTGCTTCGGTCCAAAAAGTCTGTTGTTTTTTGGACGCCACCCATTTGTTGACCGCCACCAAAAGAGGAAGATAGTCCACCTCCTTTAGGGTTTTGAACCATGATGATAAGAATGAGTAGAAAACAGACTACTACAATTAAGGCGATAAACACGGAATACGTTCCCATAAGTCTTTATTTTTCGCTTTGTAAGCGTTTTATATTTTTAATTTGGTCTGCAAAGAAAGTGCTTTTTTCTGGATATTTCAAGCCCAACACTCTATAGGCACTTAGGGCTTGTTCGTACTTTTGCTGTTTTACAAAAACCTTGGCTAGGGTCTCCGTCATCAATTCTTGAGAATCGAAATTATTTTGAAGACTTAAATCTTCTTGATCCGATGTGCTTTTTTGAGCTCTGGGGATGGATGGATTTTTAGCCAAAAAGTCATCAATTGTCTTGAGCTGTTCATCGAGGGTGTTATTTTCAGAGGCAGGTTTTGTTGGAGTATGCCTTAGCCAAGCACTAAATTTACGTTTGGCTTTCGTAGATGAGCTCTTCTCTGGAGTTTGTTGTTCTTGAGGCTGAGGAGTCTTTTGTTCGGGTTCCTTCTTTTCAGGTGGTAGGGTTGGTTTTTCCTCTGGCTGAGTTGTTTCAATTGCAGCAACCTCAGGACTTTTATTTTCCGTAAACGATTGGAATTCTTTTTCTACAAAAAGTTCTAAAGTTCTTCGGTCTGGGGTAATTGCAGCTAATTTACCTAAGTGCCGATCGAAGGTGATATCTTTTTGCTCCTTTAAAGCTTTGACATAATAGGCATAAGCCGGTTGAAAATAGGGGTATTGCAAAACAATTTTTCGCAAAGCAGCGCTCTGTTTTTTGTTTTGGGCATCGAACTCTAGTATCAATTCTCGAAAGCTGTTTGCAACTACCATTTCGCTAGAGTATCGTTAAAGATATTTTGGGTGAGACGCTCGAAAATTTCTTCATGAGCGGCGTCTTTGATGTCATAAACCTGAAGTTCGGCTCCAAAATCGTAGAAAAATGAATAGGACCTTTCGAAATCATCTTCTTCATTTTTGGTGTTGTAATAACGCAAATTCACTTTCATCGTGAGCCGGTTTTGAGCGGCTGTATTTTGCGAAGTGGCAGACATTGGAGTAACACTGTATTCAGTAATTTCTCCTTCATAGATCAGGTCTCCATTGGTGTTTACTAGATTGAGACTGGTTTGATTTTGAATTAAATCTTGTAGTGCCAATGTAAAATCTCGGTCCAAGCCTGGCTCTACAATAGATCCGGGTCGGTTTCCGGCCAAATTATCAAAATAATTGACTTGAAAAGTCTCGGTTCCTGCCGGGATCGATGCCCCTGTAAAGGAATATATACCGCAAGAGTTGCTGGTGAACGCTAAGGCGATGAGTATTCCCAGTCGAAAAGACTTCAAAACAAGATGTTTACAGCTCATATTGTTTTATTTTTCTGTACAAGGTACGTTCCGAAATTCCTAATTCTTCTGCGGCCAACTTACGTTTTCCATCGCTTCTGGACAAGGCCTCGCGAATCATTTCAATTTCTTTTTCTTGAAGGGATAATGGTTCTTCTTCTACTATTGCTTCCGCATAAGAGTACTTATCGACTTCGGGAGGCGTCTGAAGTTCGGGTGTAGCACTGTTTTGAGAGGGGAGAGCTAGGGTTTCTACTGGAGCTGAATCCTGAGAAGGGACTTCATCGTATAGTTTTTGAAGAATATTTTGATGTTCCTCCGTGGGATGGAGATCTTCACCTTTTTCAAACAGGTCTAAGGTTAACTTTTTAAGATCATTCAAATCTTTCTTCATATCGAAAAGAATCTTGTAAAGGATCTCCCTTTCGTTAGCAAAATCACTTGAATCAGATTTTTGATCTGCCCCAATTAATGCTGGTAATTGAGTGTTTGCTTGGGGCAAATAATGACTGAGTTGAGCTGCTGTCAACATCCGGTCTTGTTCCAGTACCGAAAGTTGTTCTGCCACATTTCTCAATTGCCGAATATTTCCTTTCCAAGGGTAGTTTTGCAGTAAAGTCTGTGCCGAATCGTCTAAACGGAGGGTAGGCATATGATATTTCTGACCAAAATCCGCTGCAAATTTTCGAAACAGCAGAGGAATATCTTCCTGTCTTTCGCGAAGGGGTGGGAGAGCAATCTCCACCGTACTTAGACGATAATACAAATCTTCTCGAAATTTCCCTTTTTGAATGGCCTCCTGCATTTTTACATTGGTAGCCGCAACTATACGAACATTGGTTTTTTGGACCTTGGAAGAGCCCACCTTAAGAAATTCTCCATTTTCTAAAACCCTTAAGAGTCTTACTTGTGTGGGAAGCGGTAATTCGCCTACCTCATCCAAAAAAATGGTCCCTCCATCTGCCACTTCAAAATATCCCGATCGTGTTTGAGTGGCTCCAGTAAAAGCTCCTTTTTCGTGGCCAAAAAGTTCGCTGTCGATGGTTCCCTCTGGGATGGCACCACAATTCACGGCAATATATTTAGCGTGTTTGCGATGCGAAAATTGATGAATGATTTTAGGGATACTTTCCTTTCCTACACCGCTTTCTCCAGTAACTAAGACAGAAATATCGGTCCCAGCAACCCGATGTGCCTTGGCTATAGCTCTGTTGAGCCCTGGATGATTTCCAATGATTCCAAATCTTTGTTTGATGCTTTGTAGGGTGCTTTGTTCCATAATTTTAAATTCGGTCCGACAGGCCTACTGCTTTTCCAATCAGTGTTGCTGATGTTGCACTTGCAATCTGTACTTCTACCAAGTCTCCAATAGTGTAGTCTTCTTTGGGGAAGACAACAACTGTGTTTTGTGTGGTTCTCCCACTCCAGTCGTCTTTGGATTTTTTGGATTCTTTTTCGATCAGAACACAAACCGTTTTTCCGATATAAGATTCGGTTCTGTATTTGCCGTGGATTTGTTGAAGTTCGATAATTTCTCGAAGGCGTCTTTTTTTGACCGCTTCAGGGATATCGTCTTCCATTTTTCGAGCGGCTAGGGTACCTGGACGTTCCGAATAAGCAAACATAAATCCAAAATCGTATTTGACATACTCCATCAGGCTCAGCGTTTGCTGGTGGTCTTCCTCCGTTTCTGTAGGAAATCCGGCAATCATATCATGGGATAAACCACAATCCGGAATGATCTTGCGGATATTGTCGATGAGTTCGAAATACTCTTGTCGGGTGTGTAATCGATTCATCTGTTCCAGAATGCGGTCACTACCCGATTGTACGGGTAAATGAATGTATTTACAGATATTGTCGTAGGCTGCCATCGTATGAAGGACATCCAATGACATATCTTGGGGATTTGAAGTCGAAAAACGAATCCGAATTTTGGGGTGGGCTTCTGCCACCAATCGGAGTAATTGTGCAAAATCTACTGCCGTCTTTTGCTGCAAGGGTGATGCTTTTTCAAAATCTTTTTTAAGACCGCCTCCATACCAAAGATAGCTATCGACATTCTGACCAAGAAGAGTTATCTCTTTATACCCACGCTGAGCTAAGTCATCAATTTCTGATAGGATACTCTTGGGGTCTCGGCTGCGTTCGCGGCCCCGAGTAAAGGGGACAACACAAAAGGTGCACATATTGTCACAGCCTCTGGTGATCGAAACAAAAGCAGTGATGCCATTGGAGTCTAAACGTACCGGACTTATATCTCCATAGGTTTCTTCTTTAGAAAGGATCACATTTACGGCTTCTCTATCGGCAGCTACTTCTTGCAGAAGATTGGGGAGATCTTTATAGGCATCTGGCCCAACGACTAAATCAACAATTTTTTCTTCCTCTAGGAATTTGTGTTTTAAGCGTTCTGCCATACATCCCAATACCCCAACTTTAACGGACTTATTGGTTCTTTTTAAAGCATTGAAATGATCCAAGCGATTGCGAACTGTTTGTTCGGCTTTTTCACGGATAGAACAAGTGTTGAGCAAGACCAAATCTGCCTCTTGGAGTTCCGAAGTCGTCTGATACCCCTCCTGAGCCAGAATGGAAGCAACCACTTCGCTATCGGCAAAGTTCATTTGACAGCCATAACTTTCAATAAATACATTTTTATTGGAAGTCTGTTGTGCTTGATGTTGGGATTCAATTACAACCCCATCAACTGCTGGGTCGGGTTTCATTTGATTCCGGTCTATTGGTGTATGTGTTTGCTCGCTCATTGTTCTTTAGCCTGACACAAAAATAAGACCTTTCCTACAAACCCGACAAACTGTCAGCTATTAATGCGGTAAATATTTTTTGAGGACACCATAAACAAAGGTTCCCAAAACGGCCCCAAAAATGACTACTAGGATAGGAGAAAAACCTGCACCAACTAAGGTGTACATGGGACCTGGGCATGCTCCTGAAAGCGCCCAACCCAATCCAAAAAACGTTCCTCCAATCAAATAGCGGGCAATTGTTTTCTCTTTAGGTGCAATAGTGATTGGTGTTCCGAAAGCATCCTTAAGTTGTTTGCTTTTGATGTATTGTATGATGATTACTCCTAAAAATAAAGCAGAACCGATAATGCCATACATATGGAAGGATTTGAATTGAAACATTTCATAAATCCGGAACCAAGAGGCAGCCTCTACTTTAAACATTGTGATTCCGAATAAAATTCCAATGAACAGATAACTAAGTGATCGCATATTTTATAAGATATAAGGTAAGAGAAAATGGTTCATTACAAGTCCGCCAATAAAAAATCCAATGACAGCAATAAGCGACCCCAATTGAAGGTTGCTTAATCCAGAGATGGCATGACCCGAAGTACATCCGCCAGCATAGCGAGCCCCAAATCCAACTAAAAATCCACCGCCGAGGAGGATCAACAAGCTTTTGGGATCCGACCAAGCGTTTGCGGTGAAGAATTTTTCAGGCATAAATGCTTTTCCAGCATCAGAAATCCCGAGTTGTTGTAATTGATCGATCACATCTGGGTGCAGGGCAACAGCTGCATCTGTAGACAAAAGGTTCATAGCAATCCAACCGCCTATTACGGCTCCCAGAGCAACAATAAGATTCCAACGTTCATCTTTCCAATTGTAGTCAAAAAAGCTACTTGCTTTTGCTCCACCAGCTGCTGCACAAACTGTTCTCAGGTTAGAGGACATCCCAAATCGACGTCCGACCCAGAGCAATAAAAACATAATGCCTGCGATAAGAGGTCCTCCCACATACCAAGGCCAAGGGTTCAAAATTAAATCCATGAAAATTTAAGTGTAATTTAAGCTATTGATAATCAATTTTTTAATAAAAAAAATCAAGCGAAATATAACTGATTTTTTCGTTATTGGTGGGTAAAGATAGCCATCACTTTGGCAGGGACTTTAAAAACTTCTCTACTTTTACAGTAGAATTCTATGATGAGATGGCAAAAAATTTAGTGATAGTGGAGTCGCCTGCCAAGGCAAAAACTATAGAAAAATTTTTAGGAACCGGCTATAAGGTAGCTTCGAGTTTTGGGCATATTGCTGATTTACCGGCACGTGAGTTGGGAGTGGATATCGATCAAGATTTCTTACCCAAATATGAGGTCAGTTCCGACAAGAAAAAGGTGGTTTCCGAATTAAAAAAACTCGCACAAAAAGCAGAAACGGTTTGGTTAGCAAGTGATGAGGATCGGGAGGGAGAGGCCATTGCGTGGCATTTAGCGCAAAACTTGAAACTTAAACCTGAAAAAACTAAACGGATCGTTTTTCATGAGATAACCAAAAACGCCATCCTGCGTGCTATTGATAATCCCAGAGAAATTGATTACAATCTTGTCAACGCCCAGCAAGCCCGTCGAGTTTTGGACCGATTGGTAGGCTATGAGTTATCCCCTGTCTTATGGCGTAAGGTAAAACCCGGATTATCCGCGGGGCGAGTTCAGTCTGTTGCTGTACGTTTGATTGTTGAACGGGAAAGAGAAATCAAAGAATTTAGTCCGGCACAGGCGTTTAAAACTCAGGCCGTTTTTTTAAATCAAGAAAATAAGTCCATTAGTGGAGCTTTAAATCATGATTTTGAAAATGTAGAGGCAGCTGAAGCCTTTTTGGAATTGAGTCAATCGAGTCGTCATCATTTAGCAGCCTTAGAAAAAAAGCCAGCCAAAAAGAGTCCTACTCCGCCATTTACAACCTCCACTCTTCAACAAGAAGCAGCTAGGAAGCTCTATTTTTCGGTTAGTAAAACGATGACTCTTGCACAGCGTTTATACGAGTCCGGATTAATTACTTATATGCGTACCGATAGTGTTAATCTATCCAAAGAAGCGCAGGGAGCAATTTTAAACCAGATCGAAAATCGATTTGGAGCAAACTATGTTCAGCCCCGAAATTTTAAAACAAAAAATAAAGGAGCTCAAGAGGCTCACGAAGCCATTCGTCCTACCGATCCGAGTCGTGTTCAAGTCAACCTAGATTACGATCAGTCGCGTTTGTACGAACTTATTTGGAAAAGAGCTGTAGCTTCTCAAATGAGTGATGCTCGCCTAGAACGAACCAAATTACAAATAGCAGCGGATAATCATTCTTATCAATATATAGCTAGAGGTGAAGTGGTAACGTTTGATGGCTTTTTAAAGTTATATCTGGAAGGAAAAGATGAGGAAGATGAAACTCAAATTGGAATCATACCTCGGGTAACTGAAGGGGAACCTTTGACTCTAGACCAATTGGTTTCTACGCAACGCTTTACACGTCCACCCGCCCGATTCACGGAGGCAGCATTGGTTAAGAAACTCGAAGAATTAGGGATTGGACGTCCCTCTACCTATGCTCCAACAATCAGTACAGTTCTGAATCGTGGATATATTCAAAAAGGAGAAGCCGAAGGGACTCCTAGAGCCTACATTCAACTGACTTTAAATGATTCCATACAAAAGGAGTTGAAAGAAGAAAAGGTAGGTTCGGATAAAGGAAAATTGATTCCAACAGATATTGGAATGATTGTCAACGATTTTTTAGTCGGGAATTTTAAAAGTGTTTTAGACTTCAATTTTACTGCGGGCGTTGAAGAAAACTTTGATGAAATTGCTCGAGGGAATAAACAATGGACGGATATTATCCGTGGTTTCTATCAAGATTTTCACGGTACGGTAAGTCATGTTCAGGAGCACGCTCAAAGAGAATCTGGCGAACGCATTTTAGGTACCGATCCCAAAACTGGAAAAGTAGTCAAAGTACGTTTGGGGAAGTTTGGTCCTTTGGCGCAACTGGGAGAATCAGAAGAGGACGAGAAGCCGGTATTTGCCAGTTTAAGTCCAGGCCAAAAATTAGATACCATAAGTTTTGAGGAGGCTTTAGAGTTATTCCAGCTTCCCAAGAGTTTAGGGTCTTACGAAGATCAGGATGTGCAGGTTGCTGTGGGTCGTTTTGGTCCTTATATCAAATTTGAAGGGAAGTTTATTTCTTTAAATAAAGACCAAAACCCCATGGAAATAACAATGGATGATGCGGTACTTTTGATAGAGGCCAAGCGTAAAGCTGATGCTCCTATTCATACCTATCAAAACTTACCCGTAACCAAAGGGGTTGGTCGTTTTGGTCCGTTTTTAAAGTGGAGTAACCTCTTTATTAACGTCAACAAAAAATACGACTTTGATAATTTGTCGGTTTCCGATATTGAAACGTTGATTGCTGAGAAAGTCCAAAAGGAAAAAGAAAAAGTCGTTCACGACTGGGCAGAAGAAGGTATTCGTGTTGAAAAAGCCCGGTGGGGACGATCCAATATCATTCAAGGAAAACTTAAGGTAGAATTATCTAAAGATATTGATCCGACCAAAATTACCTTAGCTAAAGCTCAAGAATATTTAGCGGCCAAAAAACCTAAAACCAAAAAGAAATCGACAAAATCTGCTCGTAAATGAGTTTAGAACTACTAGAGCCAATTTCTGAAGAAGCATTAAATCACACACATTTAATGCCTCGTCATGTCTTGGGGAATGCAATTTTACGGCATACAAGAGCCGAAGGAATGCCCGAACTTGGGACGGTCCAGATTGCTTTGATTGGAGTTCATGAAAACCGAAATGCTTATTTCCCAACCTTGAGTTATGACATTACTGCCTTTCGGAAAGCGTTTTATTCTTTGTACCCGGGCAATTGGAATGTTCAAATAGCCGATCTAGGCGACCTCCCCAATGGTCAAACAGCAGAAGACACCTATTTTGCTTTGCACGAAATTTCATTTCAGCTGCGACAACTCAATATATTGCCTGTAATTATCGGTGGCAGTAACGATTTGGTGTATCCTCTATATCGATCCTACCAGAAAAACAATCAGTTTATCAATATGGTATCCATCGATAATCAGTTTGATTTTTCACAGGACGAAGAACTTATATCCGGACGTTCCTATATGAGCCAGATCATCATGGAACAGCCCAACCTGCTGAAGCACTTTACGAACATTGGTTATCAAGCTTTCTATATCGCTCAAGAAGAATTGGACTTGATGGATAAGTTGAGTTTTGATGCGGTTCGACTGGGGGTTGTCCTTGATGATGTTAAAGAGGCAGAACCCTATATTCGAGATGCCGATTTGGTAGGGATAGATATGAAAGTACTTTCGGCAGTAGCCGCAGGGAATTATACCAATGGTCAACCCAATGGAATTGACAGCAGAACCATCTGCGCTCTGGCTCGATATGCCGGAATTTGCGACCGAGTGACTACATTTGGATTGTTTGAATTGCATAATTCACCTATTTTTCATCAACTTTTAGCACAAATTATATGGTATTTTTGCGAGGGATATAGCTGTAGATTTGGTGAATATCCGGTGGCTACATCCACAGGTTTTATCAAGTATACCGTGCAATTATCGCATCAAGAGCTGATTTTTTGGAAAAGCGAAAAAAGCGGTCGTTGGTGGATAGAATTAAGAGATGAAAATTATTTTGATAATAAAACAAAAAGTTCAACGTTATTACCTTGCACGCAAAAAGATTATCTTGATGCTTGCCAAGATTCACTCCCTGAAAGATGGCTCCAAGCCTTCCGAAAGGGAATTTAAGCTTGCCACCCAAATCCTGCTATAACACCTTCTTGTCGATGGATGTTTAATTTAAGAATTAATGCCCTTGTTGCGAACAAGCAATTATCGAATACTGAAATCCTTAAAGCAATTATGTCTTTTGACGATTGCTTTTTTAAGCGTTGTCAGCTGTGGTGTCAAAAACCGCGGAGAGCTGATTGGTGTTCGCCAGAAAAAATGGTTCCCCGAGAAACCATATGGCATGACTCTTATTGAGGGGGGAGCATATATCATGGGTAAATCTGATGAGGATGTTGCTCAATTGCAAAATGCTCCTGCCCGAACAGTTACCGTCCGACCTTTCTACATGGATGAAACTGAAATCACCAATTCGGAGTATAAGCAATTTGTGTACTGGGTAAAAGATTCGATTGCCTTAGCACTCTTAGCACGAAAGGCAGACGAATTGGAGCTTACACCTGAAAACAAAGACGGTATTGGAGAGTTTGCTTTTCAGGATGCCGATACTTCTAAGCTGAATGAATTCCAAAAATACATGCGTGCCAACTATTACGACCTGTCGGAAGACGGCTACGCAGGTAGAGCCATCAATTGGGATGCAGACTTAAGCTTTGATACACGTGATTATGTCGACCAGGCCTATGCCGAGGTTATGGATTCACTCTATTTACCTCCAGAATTATGGTACAATGGCGAAATGAAAATCGACGTTACCAAATTGAGATACAAATACACTTGGTTCGACGCTGAAGGTGCAGCTGCTGAGTCTAAAAGACAAAGACGTCAGTTTATCGATAGAGCACCATTTATAAAAAAGGAACAAATTCAAATTTATCCCGATACAACGGTATGGATCAAAGACTTTGTTTACTCCTATAATGAGCCTATGCACAATGATTATTTTGCGCATCCAGCTTATCAGGATTATCCTGTTGTGGGAGTTTCTTGGAAACAAGCCGTGGCATTCTGTCATTGGAGAACGCATTATAAAAACAGTTATCAAAAAGATAAGGGCAAGCCATTAGTAAACAACTTTCGTTTACCTACCGAAGCTGAGTGGGAATTCGCTGCCCGAGGAGGTATCCCTTCAGGGACTTACCCATGGGGATCTCCCTATTTGCTAAACGATAGGGGGTGCTTTTTAGCGAACTTTAAGCCCTTGCGTGGAGATTATGCATCGGACCAGGCCGTATATACTGTTGAGGCTAAATCGTATTTACCCAACGACTTTAACCTTTACAATATGGCGGGTAATGTCGCAGAATGGACCAATTCTGCTTACGATTCTGGCGCGTATGAATACGTAGCTTCTTTAAATCCAAACCTTTCCAGCAATGTTGAAAAACGTAAAGTGGTTCGTGGAGGTTCCTGGAAAGACGTGGCTTACTATCTGAGAGTGAGTTCTAGAGACTACGAATATGCCGATACGGCTCGGAGTTATATAGGCTTCCGAACCGTCCAAGATTATCTTGGGACACAGAAAGTCAAAATCAGATAAATTTTTTAGATAGAAATACTATCTTTAAAAAAATTTTCACTTACAAATCACTATTAAAATGGACGACAAATCATTAAACAAAAGATTACGTAGCAAGGTAGCAATGCACATGCTTTTTGGTCTAGGAGGGGCCGTTGTAATTATTGGAGCACTTTTTAAAATTCTTCACCTGGAGATTGGACCCATCACAGGAGGTCTCGTTTTAGGACTAGGATTAGGGACGGAAGCATTAATCTTTACTGTAGCAGCTTTGAATACAGGAGAAATCAAAGAAGAGCATGCAGACTATGTCAAGAAAGTTAAAGGACAAGCAGGAGCTGCTCCTAAGGGAGGTTCTGGAGAAGGACTTTCGGGTAAGATTGACGAGTTGATGAAAGAAGCTAAATTGGATGTTGGTTTAATGAATAGTTTAACTAGCAGTATCAAAAACCTTGAGACTTCTGCAAAATCACTAACGGGTGTTTCAAGTGCTGCTTCAACGTCTGAACAATACAGCGATCAGTTGGCTAAGGCAGCTGCGCAAATGGAACAGCTTAATGCCGTATATGAATCTCAAGTTCGTGAGGCTCAAAACAATTCTGGTTTTAATGATAAAGTAAATGAAAACGCTGAGCAATTGCGTTCTCAAATGGAGGCTTTATCTGCCAACCTCGCTTCCCTCAACCAAGTGTATGGAGGAATGCTTTCTGCAATGAATAAAAACTAGATCTCATGGCAGGAGCAAAAGAAACCCCCAGGCAGAAACTGATCAGCCTGATGTACTTGGTGTTTATCACCATGTTAGCACTTAACGTTAGTAAAGAGGTTCTTGATGGATTTGGGCAAATGTTTGTTAAGCTTAAAAGCGCAAACGCTCGGGTCGCAGAAAGTAATGAAATTTACTATCAGAAGATATCTGTAAATGCGGAGGAAAAAGAAGGAAAATGGATTGGTCACGAGCGAACCGCTGGTGAGATCAAGAAAACTTCTGATGAATTCTACAATCGAATTCAAGAAATCAAAAATCAGATCACTGAAAAGCAGCGCGAAAAAGATCCTGAGTTGAAAGAATATTCACAAATGGATAAAGGTGAGGCTTTGGATTTGATTTTCTTTGATGCCAATGGTGTTTCTCCCGCAGGAGTAGAGTTTATCGATATGATAAACAATTACAAAATGCGTGTGATTCAGGTATTTGGAAGTCAATTTCCAAAATACATCTCTTTGGTTGAAGAACGATTTTTTACGGGAGACCAAAACAACAATGTGAAAAATAAAGACGGTCAAGATCAACCTTGGTTATCTTCTAATTTTGAAGGTTTTCCACTGGTGTCTTCTTTAGCCAAGCTAACGATGATGCAAAATGATATCCGTCTGACCGAAAGTGATGTATTGACTACTTTAATGGGTAAGGAATTGGAGTTAGAAACAGGAGTAACGGAATCGAACTACATTACCCTACTGAAGACCGAAAAAGGAGCTTATTATCAAGGTGAGACCTTTGACGGGAGTGTAATCCTTGGTCGTAAAGGTGGTGCTCAAAATCCTAACAAAGTGGATCTGACTTTAGACGGTTCTCCTTTGAAAGCTGGAGATTATGATCTTATTCCTGGAGGAGTTAAGTTAAAAGTTGGTGCTGGACGTCCTGGAGATCACACTATCAAAGGAGACTTAGTATTCTTAAACGATGGAGTAGAATCTAAAATTCCTGTGGACCAAAGTTTTGCAGTGATTGCAAAACCAAACTCCGCAGTAATTTCCGCCGATAAAATGAATGTTGTTTATCGTGGTGTTGACAACCCAATGACCATCTCCATTCCTGGAATACCAGATAGTAAAGTAAAAGCTTCTGCGCCTGGACTTCGTCGAGTCAAAGGAAGTAAATACAACATGGTTCCTGGGAAAGGTCGTCAACTATCAATTGTTGCAAGTGGTTCTCTTCCCGACGGACAAAATATTTCTACAAAGACAACCTTCCGTATCAAGGATATTCCTAGACCTAGCGGAGTTGTTCGTGGACAATCGGGTAATGTAACCATTCCAAAAAACAACTTAGCCATTTCAACTATTGGAGCGGTCTTGGATGATTTTGATTTCGATATTAAGTTAGAAACTGTAAGCTTTAAGTTTAAAGCACCTGGACAACCGACTATTAATGTTACCGGAAGCAAGCTTAACGATCGTGCTAAAAGTGCTCTTAGACGGGTAAAAGCAGGTCAAGCAGTACAAATTTTTGACATTAAAGTACGAAATCCGAAAAATCCGAGTTATAAGTTCAAGAAAGTATCTCCTGTAATCTGTGAGATAGTGAATTAATATACTAACGATGATACCTAAACATAGTTTTCTGTTCGGATGCCTCATGGTTTTAATGACTTCTAATCTTTGGAGTCAGGCCAACCTATTAAATGCTCGTGTACCTCAAGAGGTAGGGCAGCTCAACGAACAGCAGCTCGAAGCCAATGACGAATCTCCACTAGCCTATGGTTATGTAGATGATCGGGATGTGCTTTGGTCTAAGACTATTTGGGAAATCATCGACTTGGATGAACGAATTAATTTTCCGTACTATTATCCTACCGATACGCTTAATCTAGGTCCTGATCGTAGATCGCTCTTCGATGTATTGAAGCGAGATTTACGTCGAGGTAAAATCAAGGAAGTGTATAAGTCAGCCTATTTTCAGGAAAAACTGACCTATCAGGAAATCTTGGAAAGCTTGGTTTCTATCGATACTTTGGATGCAGGTTACGAACAGTTGAATGCTGGAGAGGCTGTAGATCCTCAATACATTTCACGACGTAATATTACCGCTGCTGAAATTCGTCAATATCGAGTGAAAGGAACTTGGTACTTCAATAAACGCTTGGGAGAGCTTAAATACAGACTCTTGGGAATTTGTCCTGTTGCTCCCGACGTTAACTTCTTAGATGCTCCAGAAGAAGAACAAGACCTGGTGGAATTGTTTTGGATCTGGTTCCCAGATGCGCGTACCACTTTAAATCAAAACAAAGTATTTAATGCTCGCAATTCTTCACAGCCCATTACATTCGATGTAATGCTGAACTCTAGACGCTTTAATTCTATTATTTATAAAGAAGAGAATGTCTATGAAGATCGAGAAATTAAAGATTACATATTTGAGGATGCCCTTCGACAACTGTTGGAGTCGGAACGTATCAAATCTGTGATTCGAGATTTTGAGCAGGATATGTGGAATAATTAATCGAAGATCTTATCATATTAAACGCTGCCTTAGGGCGGCGTTTTTTATTTTTGCACATGCTGCATTCATTGATTGTTGGGTTTGGATTGGCGGGAATGGCTTATGCCGAACATCTTCAACGCAATGGAGATAGTTACCGAGTGATTTATCAAGCGGGTGGAGGATCTTCACTCCAAGCCGCTGGAATATTTAATCCTACCATTTTAAAACGGTATACTATGGCCTGGAAAGGACTCTCCTTTTATGAGGAAGCCGTCCACTTCTATGATGAACAAGCAAAACGCCTTGGGAATACCTATTTACAGCCTTACCCCATACTTAAAGTATTTGCCCAAACAGCTGACCATAATCTGTGGCTATCTGCGGCCGGGACGAGCGGTTTGGAAAAGTTTTTAGATCCAAAAATATATCAGGATCCTATACTCCCAGTTCATACTCCAGCGGGATATGGGAAAGTGCTTCATATGGGTAGACTTGATATCTCTGGACTCCAAAAACATCTGATTCAAGAACATGCGGAGGCTTTTTATACCGAAAACTTCGATTTTGACGCCCTTCAGATTCTCGATTCTGGAGTTGAGTACAAAGGAATAAGAGCACGAAATTTAGTTTTTTGCCAAGGGTTTCAGATGCATCAGAACCCACTATTTGATTTAGAACCTCTTAGAGGCTGCAAAGGGGAATTCCTAATCGTGGAGGCCCCAAAATGGCCTGAAAATTATATTCTGAAAAGTAACATTTTTGTAGTTCCCCTTGGAAATCATCGCTTCTGGGTGGGAGCAACTTTTGACTGGAAGGATAAAACCTTGAAACCTACACCAGAGGGAAGAAAATGGTTGGAAGATCGATTGCAAAGACTTTTAAAGGCCTCTTATACCGTTGTTGATCATCAGGCTCAAATTCGGCCGACAGTCAAAGATCGTAGACCTCTTTTGGTGCAGCATCCACAATATTCTCATATATATGCTCTCAATGGTCTGGGCACTAGAGGGGTGCTGATGGCGCCTTATTTATCTCGTATTTTATTGGAATCCATCAATCAAAATACACCTTTGGATCCCGCATTTACACTCCAAAGATTTAACGAAAACGAGTTATGTTAAGTATTCAAAATTTAAGTGTTTTTTTTGGGGGGGATACACTCTTTGAAGATATCTCTTTCCGTTTGGGATCGGGCGATCGAATTGGTTTGATTGGTAAGAATGGTGCCGGCAAATCCACCCTGTTAAAGATCTTATCTCAAGATCAAAAACCATCAGAAGGCACTTTATCGCTGGAAAAGAGTAAAACATTAGGCTATCTCTCTCAAGATTTAGATTTCGAAAAAGGAGCCACGGTTTTAGAGGAGGCCTACAAAGCCTTTCCTGAAATCAAACAGATGGAGGCAAGACAATCCGAATTGGAACACCTTCTTTCCACAGAAACCGATTATGAAAGCCAAAGATATCTGGATTGGATAGAGGAGCTTTCGGATCTAAGTACCCAACTGGAATTAGCGGGGGGATATACCTATCAGGCAGAAACCGAACGAATCTTAAAAGGCTTAGGGTTTAGCAGATCCATGTTCGATCAGTTAACCGATAGTCTTTCTGGTGGTTGGCGCATGCGTATAGAGTTGGCTAAACTGTTGTTGAAGCAGCACGATATATTGTTATTGGACGAGCCTACAAACCACTTAGATATCGAATCCATCCTTTGGTTTGAGGGCTACTTAAAAAAGTTTAGTGGGGCTGTTTTGGTGGTCTCGCACGACCGAATGTTTTTGGATCAGGTTACCAACCGGACCATAGAAATTATCCAAAAACGAATTTTTGATTTTAAAAAACCCTATAGTGCATATATGGATCTGAGGGCAGAGCTTAGAGCTCAGCAAGCAGCGGCACAAAAAAATCAAGAAAAAGAAATTCAACAAACCGAGCGCTTAATTGAGCGGTTCCGGTCCAAAGCGTCCAAAGCCAGTATGGCTCAATCTCTGATTAAAAAACTAGACCGGATGGATCGTATAGAGGTGGATCCCGACGAAGAAGCCCCTATGAAAATTCGATTCCCGGATCCAAAAACACCAGGGAAGGTGGTTTTGACCTTAAAGAATATTGCTAAAAACTTTGGGGATCATCAGGTATTTAGTGGGGTCGATTTAGAATTGGAGCGAGCATCCAAACTAGCTTTTGTAGGGCAGAATGGTCAAGGAAAATCCACCTTAGCTAAAATTATTGCCGGGTTATTAGAACATCAGGGCGAAGTACAGTTGGGTCACAATGTGGAGCTCGGATATTTTGCTCAAAATCAATCGGAGCACTTACCACCGGAGTACACAGTTTTAGAAGCGGTAGAAGAAGCAGCAACAGAAGAGAATAGAAGTAGGGTAAGAGATATGCTTGGGGCCTTCTTATTTCGAGGAGACGCAGTAGAGAAAAAAATTAAAGTCCTTTCCGGAGGCGAACGCAATCGTGTAGCTCTCTGTAAACTCATGCTACAGTCTTTTAACCTGTTGCTGATGGATGAGCCTACAAATCATTTAGACATGCATTCTAAAAAGGTTTTAAAAGAAGCCTTGCTCAACTATCCCGGAACGGTAATCTTAGTGTCACACGATCGGGATTTTCTTTCAGATTTGTGTCAGCAAACTTTTGTCTTTAAAGAAGGAAAGGTCAATTTATTTTTAGGGGGTATAAACGAGTATTTAGCTTCTCAAGCATTGGGTGATATGCGCGCTCTTGAAAAGAAAGAAGCAGTTGAAACCACCCCTCAAAAAGATGCCTCTGGGGCTGTGAGTTATGCCGATCAAAAAAAGATCAAAAAATATAAAAATCAAGTCCAAAAACTCGAACGAGAAATAGCCGCTTTAGAACGTGAACTGAAGGCTATCGATTTTGAGTTGGAAATCAATTACGATCAAACCATAGCGACCCCCAATTTTTTTGATCAATACAACGCAAAGAAAGACGCTCTTCAATCCAAAATGGAAGCTTGGGAAAAGGCGGTTGAGGATCTGGAAAACTTAATTTAAGGCTTGAAGATATCTTTCAGCATCCAAGGCAGCCATACATCCTGTCCCGGCAGCTGTGACCGCCTGTCTGTATTCTTTGTCTTGAACATCTCCTGCAGCAAATACCCCAGGAAGATTGGTCTGGGTTGTTTTCCCGTGGGTGATTAAATATCCGCTATCGTCCATGTCTAACTGTCCTGCAAATAACTCTGTATTGGGCTTGTGGCCAATGGCAATGAACAGCCCTGTAATCGAAATCTCTTCTTTTTCTCCAGTTTGATTATTGACCATTCGGAGGCCTTCTACAACTTGGTCTCCAATGACTTCATCGACTTCGGTATGGTATTTTAAGTCGATGTTAGGCGTATTGGTTACCCGGTGTTGCATAGCTTTTGAAGCACGCATCTCACCCTTGCGAACCAGCATGGTTACTTTAGAACAAATATTGGCTAAATAGGTTGCTTCTTCAGCAGCAGTATCTCCACCACCTACAATGGCAACCTCTTGTCCTTTGTAAAAGAAACCATCGCAAACAGCACAAGCAGAAACTCCACCTCCACGAAGTTTTTGTTCACTTGGGAGCCCCAAATATTTGGCTGTAGCCCCAGTACTTATGATAATCGTTTGAGCCATAAGCTCCGTGCCATCTTCAGCAATTGCTTTATGGAGTCCTCCTTCTTCTTGAGCCAGCTCCACTTCTTTAATAAAACCAATACGAACATCTGTACCAAAACGTTCGGCTTGTTGCTGGAGTTCCACCATCATTGTTGGGCCATCCACACCTTTAGGATACCCTGGAAAGTTATCGACTTCTGTAGTAGTGGTCAATTGACCCCCGGGTTCAAGACCGGTGTATAATACCGGATTAAGATCAGCTCGAGCTGCATAGATTGCCGCAGTATATCCGGCTGGTCCACTTCCAATGATAAGCGTTTTTAAAGGCTCCATAAAAATTCAATTTCTGAACCAAATGTAAGGGAAGTAGACAGATTAACGATATATATTTATCGTTCTTTATTATCTATTCATCAACAAAAAGTATAGTCCTCGGAATTAATTATAAAGACCTAATCATCGATCACTATCCAAGGACGAAATTTAGCAGTGAATCCTTTTTTACTGAGCGTGTTATGGGAATAATAGCGTTGGATCAGATTAGACGTATATCCTGTATAGGTTTTCTGATGCTTAGGACTCCATAATATGTAAACAACAAAAGCAGACATTGGGGCAAAAAAAAACCTCGGGGATACCGAGGTTTGTTGTAGCGAGGGCTGGACTCGAACCAGCGTCCGCCTATGGCGGATATGAACCCTCCAAAAGATTTTCTTTGATCCATTGCCTTCCTTTGCCTGATTTCAAAAACTTCTCCCTTTGGCGTGCCTCCGTTTTGGTGTGGTAGACCTCTATATGGATCACTATCCAAGGACGAAATTTAGCAGTAAATCCTTTTTTACTGAGCGTGTTATGGGAATAATAGCGTTGGATCAGATTAGACG
>WTJH01000008.1:68318-79540 GCA_011524915.1 Flavobacteriales bacterium
AAAAACCTCGGGGATACCGAGGTTTGTTGTAGCGAGGGCTGGACTCGAACCAGCGACCTTCGGGTTATGAGCCCGACGAGCTACCTGCTGCTCTACCTCGCGATTTGAATGCCAAATTTAATTAAAACCCCATTCCTGTGCAAGTGTATTTGTAAACTATCTCTTAGCAATCCTTTCGAAAGGACTATCTTTGCATCGATGAATGCAAAGCATTATGCTGGTTTTGTTTCGATTGTAGGGAATCCCAATGTGGGTAAATCTACATTGATGAATGCCCTTTTAGGTGAAAAATTGTCCATTATAACGGCCAAAGCTCAGACGACTCGGCACCGCATTTTAGGGATCTTAAACGGGGATGATTTTCAATTGGTTCTTTCGGACACCCCAGGTGTGATTAAACCCGCCTATGCTATGCAAGACGCCATGATGCATTTTGTTAAAGAGTCCTTGGTCGATGCGGACGTAATTTGCTATATGACCACCGCAGAATTGGACGCTCTAAAGGATGAAAAGCTTAAAGAACGCATACAGCATACATCTACGCCTCTATTAATCCTTATCAATAAAATTGATTTAACAGAGCCTGAGCTGCTTCATACGGCCGTCGAAAAGCTAAACGAAGAGTTTCCAAAGGCTGAAATATTGCCGATTGCTGCTAAGACAGGGTTTTGTATTCCTGAGTTATTAGAGAAGTTACGTAAACTAATGCCCGAAGGGCCTGCCTATTTTCCTAAAGATCAGCTTACGGACAAACCTGAACGATTTTTTGTTAATGAGGCCATTCGCCAAGCTATTTTAGAACACTACAGTCAGGAAATACCCTATGCAGTAGAGGTTACTACGGAGGAGTTTAAAGAGGATGCAAAGTTGATTCGGATCCGCTCGATTATTCAGGTGGAACGCAACAGTCAAAAAGGGATCTTAATTGGCCATAAAGGAAGTGCATTAAAACACATGGGGATTACTGCCCGAAAAAATTTAGAAGGTTTTTTTGGAAAGAAAATCCATTTAGAATTATACGTCAAGGTGGTTAAAAATTGGCGTTCAAGCAGTCAACAGTTGAAACGATTTGGATATTCAAATCAATAAATAGGGGTACTTTTACGCCAGAATTGAGTTTATGGGAAATATAGTTGCCATTGTGGGTCGTCCGAATGTTGGAAAATCTACCTTTTTTAATCGTCTTATTCAAAAAAGAGAAGCCATTGTTGATGCCGTGAGCGGGGTTACTCGCGACCGCCATTATGGACAGTCCGATTGGAATGGAAAAGAATTTACCATTATTGATACCGGAGGATATTTAGAAAACTCTGATGATGTCTTTCAAAAAGAAATCGACAAGCAAGTACATTTAGCGATTGATGAAGCGGATGCGATTATTTTTATGGTCGATGCGGATGATGGTGTCACGGGAATGGATACTTCTGTTGCTCACCTTTTAAGACGCTCCAAAAAGCCTGTTTTTCTGGCGGTCAATAAAGTAGATAGTTCTTCACATCAGGCTTTAGTTCCTGAATTCTATGCCTTGGGTTTTCCTGAGCTTTATCCCATATCAGGGATTAATGGCGGAGGGAGTGGTGAACTCTTAGATGCTTTAGTAGCAGCCCTACCCGAAGTAGAAGAATCCGATGAGGAAGATCTGCCTCGATTTGCAGTAGTAGGACGACCGAATGCTGGAAAGTCATCCTTTATCAATGCGCTTATCGGAGAAGATCGGTATATCGTTACTGATGTAGCCGGAACGACTAGAGATAGTATAGATACTCCTTATAATCGCTTTGGATTTAAATTCAATTTGGTAGATACCGCTGGTATTCGACGGAAAGCCAAAGTAAAAGAGGATATTGAGTTTTATTCGGTCATGCGTTCTATTCGGGCCATCGAAAACTCCGATGTCTGTTTGTTGTTACTCGATGCGACCCGCGGTTTTGACGGGCAAGTCCAAAACATCTTTTGGTTGGCTCACCGCAACAACAAGGGAGTTGTGATTTTAGTCAATAAATGGGATTTAGTAGAAAAGGATACGGCGGCCAGTCGTCAGATGGAATTGGCCATCAAAAAGCTTTGTGAGCCCTTTGATGATATTCCTGTTCTCTTTATTTCAGTTACCGAAAAACAACGGATCTATAAGGCTATTGAAGTGGCCATGGAGGTATATAAGAACAGAAGTCGAAGAATTGCTACGCGGGCTTTAAATGACCTGATGTTGCCGATTATTGAACAGAATCCACCCCCAGCCACCAAGGGTAAGTATGTAAAGATTAAATTCTGTACGCAGTTACCCACGCCTCATCCACAATTTGCATTTTTCTGTAACCTACCCCAGTACGTAAAAGATCCGTACCGAAGGTTTTTAGAAAATAAACTGCGAAGTCATATGGATTATACTGGAGTCCCTATGCAGATATTTTTCCGTAAAAAGTAGCTTATAATTGAGACTTTAAGGCTTCTAATTCAGCTTTTATTTTTTGAAGCTTTTGAAGGATATCAACATTTTCGGTTCCTCCTTTTTTGAGACGAGCCATTTGGTTTTTAGCCCCCTCAATAGTCATCCCCTTTTCTTTGACCAAATGATGAATCAGTTGAATCAATTGGATATCCTCATGTGTGTATTTTCGGATTCCATTCGCTTTTTTTTGGGGTTTTAAGGCGCTAAAAGATTTTTCCCAAAAACGCAATAGAGAAGTATTTACCCCAAAGCCTTTAGCGACTTCACCAATGGAAAAATAACGCTTTTCTGGAGGGAATTCGAAATGCATAGTTCAAGGGTTTAGTCTAAGGACTGATTTTCTTCTGTAGCCTGGTTCAGTAAAATATCAAACTCTTCGGCAGACAGATTTCCGTAATAGAAGTTCAGTGGATTGATGCGTTTACCTTCCTTAAAGATTTCATAGTGTAGGTGAGGGGCAACCGAGCGTCCTGTACTTCCTACATATCCAATAATGTCACCTCGCTTAACTTTCTGATTGCGTTTGACATTGTATTTGCTTAAATGTGCGTATAAACTCACATAACCAAAACCGTGGTTGATACGTATGTGTTTTCCATAGCCAGAGGAGCGGTTGTCGGCTCGAACCACAACACCATCTCCCGAAGCATAGATGGGAGTTCCCGATTTAGCGGAAAAATCCATTCCCCAATGCATTCTTCTTTTTTTGGTAAACGGATCGGTTCTGTAGCCATAGCCAGAGGCCATTCGTTTCAAGTCTTGATTCCGGATGGGTTGAATGGAGGGGATGGAAGCCAATAACTCTTCTTTTCGTTTGGCAAGCAATTCTATTTCGTCCAGAGAAATGGACTGGATCGCTAACTGTTTTTTAAGAATGTCTAAGCGTTTGGAGGTGTTGATAATTAAATCTGAATTGTTATAACCTTCCAGCGCTTTGTAGCGGTTTATTCCTCCGAATCCTGCTCTTCTTTGGTTTTCTGGGATTGGGTTGGCACCAAAATACACTCGGTACAGATTGTTGTCCCGATCTTCCAGATTGGTCATCACAGATTCGATTTGCTCTAACTTTTTGTTGAGTATTTCGAATTGAAGTTCGTAGTTTTTGAGTTCTCGAGCTTGAATGATCTCCGTAGGGGTGCTCATCCATTCGGTTTGTAGCAAGGTGAATAAACCGAGAATTCCAAAAACAATGGCCGAAAGAAAAAAGAGAATTAGGTTCGAAATTCGAAGCGATCGACGCATTTGTATGGGGCGATACGAAAGCGTTTCAGGGTCGTAATAATATTTAACTTTAGCCATGTGCCTCTAGCGTGTCAAAAATTTCGTTTTTTTGCACTGGATTTAACCATTGCAAATATATCAAATAAAAAATATCTCCGTCTTATCCCAATTGTTAATCAGGAGCATAAGATCGAGGGTTTTTCTTTAGGCCTATGAAATCAGCTGATATCCGACAGACATTTTTAGACTTTTTTGAAAGTAAAGGACATACCATTGTGCCTTCGGCATCTATGATCAATAGAGACGATCCCACATTGATGTTTACCAATGCCGGAATGAATCCCTTTAAAGAGTACTTTTTGGGGCAAGCGGTTCCCAAAGACCTTCGGGTGGCAGATACCCAAAAATGTCTTCGGGTTTCTGGGAAGCATAACGATTTGGAAGAGGTCGGGGTAGATACCTATCACCATACCTTCTTCGAAATGTTAGGGAACTGGAGTTTTGGGGATTACTTTAAAAAAGAGGCGGTCTCCTGGGCGTGGGAATTACTTACAGAGGTGTATAAGATAAATCCAGAAAATCTGTATGCTACCATTTTTGAAGGAGCTCCAGAAGAAGGCATAGCCATCGATCAGGAAGCCAAAGATCTTTGGAAGAATTTTTTACCGGAGGAACGGATCCTTTTGGGTAACAAAAAAGATAATTTTTGGGAGATGGGTGAGCAAGGTCCATGTGGTCCCTGTTCCGAAATTCATGTCGATCTTCGATCAGAGGAGGAAAAGGCTCAAATTCCAGGAGCCGAATTGGTTAATCAGGATCATCCTCAAGTTATCGAAATTTGGAATTTAGTATTTATACAATTCAACAGAAAAGCCAATGGCAGCTTAGAAGAACTTCCAGAAAAACATATCGATACTGGAATGGGGTTCGAGCGGCTGTGTATGGTGCTTCAAGGCAAAACATCCAACTACGATACCGACGTCTTTACGCCCATTATTCGAGAAATTGAAACTCGAACAGGAATCGACTATGGAGCCAATGAAGAAACAGACAAGGCCATTCGTGTGGTGTCTGACCATTTAAGAACGGTTTACTTTTCAATTGCAGATGGGCAGTTGCCGTCCAATACAGGTGCTGGATATGTGATTCGACGAATCCTTAGACGTGCCGTACGCTATGCCTACACCTTTTTAGGTCAAAACCAGCCCATACTATGTCAGTTGGTTCCTACCTTATCGGACCAGATGGGGGCGGTCTTTCCAGAACTTAAAAAGCAACAATATTTAGCTGAAAATGTCATCCGGGAGGAAGAATTATCTTTCTTAAAAACCTTAGAACAAGGCTTACATATGTTGGATGGTGTTTTGGCAAATTCGCCCAATCAAGTAGTTCCTGGAGATAAAGTTTTTGAGCTATACGACACCTTTGGTTTTCCACAAGACTTGACCGCTTTGATTGCTTCGGAGCGCGGATATGAAGTGGATCAGCAAGGGTTCGAACAGGCCATGGAAGCTCAAAAGAATCGATCCAAGGCAGCGGCCCAGCAATCGACCGACGACTGGGTGATTTTAAAGCCCATTGAAGAAATGGATTTTGTGGGCTACGATACTTTAGAGATTCAAACCAGCATAGCTCAATATAGAAAGGTCAATACCAAAAAGGATGGGGATTTTTATCAAATCGTATTAACCCAGACGCCTTTTTATCCCGAAGGAGGAGGGCAAGTAGGGGACAAAGGGTATTTGGAAATGCCTAATGGGGCTTTGCACTATGTGGTGGATACCAAAAAAGAAAACAATCTAATTCTTCATTATTGTAAAACCTTGCCAGATGCGCTCGAAGAAACGATTGAAGCTGCAGTTGATCAGAATCAGCGTAGAAGAACAGCTGCCAATCATACAGCAACACATTTATTACACCAAGCCCTTAGGTCTGTTTTGGGGGATCATATCGAACAAAAAGGATCCATGGTTCACTCTGGAATTTTCCGCTTCGATTTTTCTCACTTTTCTAAAATGACTACCGATGAGTTACATCAGGTAGAAAGCTTTGTCAATGCAAGAATTCAAGAGCAACTTCCCCTAGAGGAAAAAAGACAAGTAGCCTATCAACAAGCGCTTAAAGAAGGGGCTATTGCTTTGTTTGGGGAAAAATATGGAGACGAAGTTCGCAGTATTCGCTTTGGACAATCGATGGAACTTTGTGGAGGAACCCATGTGGATAATACCAGCGCGATTTGGCATTTTAAAATTCTTTCGGAGGGGGCTGTTGCAGCCGGAATCCGACGTATAGAAGCCATTACAGGAGATGCCGTAAAAGACTATTTCCAAACACAAACCGAACAATGGAATCTGTTGAAAGGACAGCTTAAAAATCCTCAAGATCCCCTTAAGGCGGTAGAACAATTACAAACGGAAAATCAGGTTCTAAAGAAAGAGATCGCGCAATTGCAAAAGCTCAAAATTCAGATGTTGAATCAAGAAATGCAAGCCTCGATACAATCCATAGGAGAGCTTTCATTTTTGTCCAAACAAGTAGATTTAGATGCCCAAGGCATGAAAGATCTAGCTTTTGGGATGGGACAAAAATTTGACAATCTAGTTATGGTGTTAGGGACCGTTCAAAACGAAAAGCCCCTGTTGTGCTGTTATATTTCAAAAGCTTTAGTAGAAACCAAGTCTTTAGATGCTGGACAGGTCGTTCGAACCTTAGGAAAGCACATCCAAGGCGGCGGCGGCGGACAGCCATTTTTTGCTACAGCAGGAGGTAAAAATCCAGAAGGATTGGCCACAGCTTTAGCCGAAGCTAAAAGTTTATTCTCCTGATGGAGGGAAGTTTTGAATGAGTTGCGTTACAAAGGCATGAATTCGTTCCGTCCGTTTGGCATTCTTGAGCGGTAAGGCTCCTCTTCCTTTACCCAACCAAACCAATTTTTGAGTTCGGGCATCGTACATACGGAGAGTCAAATTGCCGACGGTACGCGTCTGAACACTGGTCTGATTGCCTCCCCATCCGGGACCCCACCAACCCCAGCCCCAGCCCCAGCCGGGACCCCACCAGTTTTGGTTTTGATTGACTTGAACGTCTTTTTCTGATGAAGCACCAAAACCGATCAGCAGATCTGGTGTTTCAGATTTTTGTAGTCCTTTTTGAAGTAAAAGAGAGTCTATAGAACGTAAAATTCTTCGTTTGTCCAGGTCCGATATTTCTGCAGCATCTACTTCAGATTTTAAATAAGCGAAACTTCGATAATTTGAAAAGTCTAGATCTTCGTCAAAATCTGTGAAAACTGCAATACTACCACATCCATACATCAAGGCTATCACGGCCAATACCCAAATTTTTTTCATCGAATCAATATTTAAATACGAACTAAAAGATGTAGATCAAAGACTATGCCGAACTCCCTTTTTTTGGATCGAAGCCATAGGGACAGTGTCTGCATCCACTCTGACAACAATAGCCCCGCTTGAGATGGTACTTTTCGGTAAAAACTTTATACCCCTCAGGGGACAAATAAAAATCTTCTTCTTCCAACGGCCTTCTCATCTTTTTTTTTGTAAAATTAGTCTTTCATCCGCAATCAAATGTCACAAAGTTCCATCGATCTTTTAAAGTATCCTCCTGAAGGATTTTCCATTGGGATTCTCCGGGAAGATCAACTGGACCCACTGATTTCGGGGAATAAGTTTCGAAAGTTAAAATACCATTTAGAAGCTTTTAAAAAAGGTCGTTTTAAAGGACTTGTCACTTTTGGTGGGGCCTTTTCCAATCATTTGCTCGCTGTGGCCGCCGCAGGGAAAAAACATGGAATCGATACTATAGGCTTGGTTCGGGGGGAGGAGTGGCAGAACCGAATTCACGCATCAGAAACCTTAGCCCAATGTCAAGAGCTGGGGATGCAATTGCATTGTATTTCGCGGTCGCAATATGCTACTTGGACCCAAGAATCGGTTCATCCAGAGCCTTTTTTGGAATATTTGTGTATACCTGAGGGGGGAAGTAATTCGCTTGGGGTTCAGGGTTGCACCGAAATATTAGGGGAGCATACTAAGGATTTTGATGTCCTTTGTGTTTGTGTGGGTACGGGAGCTACACTAGCAGGTGTTGTTCAAAGCTGTTTACCCGAACAGACCCCCCTGGGCTTTTTAGCCTTAAAGCACCCCCATCTAAGACCTCAAATTCGCCAGTGGAGTGGTACCAATCGTTTTTCGATCTGTGGGGAATATACCTTTGGAGGATATGGGAAAATTTCTTCCGAACTGGTTGTGTTTATGAATCAATTTTATGCTCAGGAGCAGATCCCTTTAGATCCCATATATACAGGAAAAATGCTTTTTGGTATTTTTGACTTAATTCAAAAAAAACAATGGCCATGGGGAAACCGTATTTTGGTAATTCATACGGGAGGTTTACAAGGACTTCGGGGGATGCACAAAAGGCTTTTGGGCAAAAATCAAGCTGGATTCACTTATGTGGACGCTTTGGATTTTTAGTTCTTGCTATCGTTGTTCTGCAGTCTTGTGGAGCTGGTAGGAAGGTGCAAATCCGTTCAGCTCAAACCCCCGCAACCCAGCAATCGAAACCCCAGGTTTCTAAACCGAAAAAAGCTCAAGTGCTGCCCGAAAAGAAACCTACTCCAGCGCTTACCAATAGCCAAAGAGCGGCTTTATATATCGAAACTTTTGCTCCTGTAGCTCGAGAAGAAATGCGGCAGTATAAAATTCCTGCAAGTATAACTTTGGCGCAAGGACTCTTAGAGTCTGGATTTGGTCAAGGGAGATTAGCAGTAGAGGCCAATAATCACTTTGGGATTAAATGTCACCAAAGTTGGACCGGAAAAACAATTACGCATGACGACGACCGCAAGGGCGAATGTTTTCGGGTCTACGACAATCCTCGAGAGTCTTATCGGGATCATTCCTTGTTTTTAAAGAATAGGAGTCGCTATGCTTTTCTATTCAAATATTCTCCTCAAAATTATAAAGCTTGGGCTCGAGGCCTTAAAAAGGCAGGTTATGCGACAGATCCTAAATATCCCGAAAAATTAATTCAATTGATAGATCGCTTCGATTTGACTCGTTTCGATGCTAAAGGGAAGGTTCGGAAGTCTTCAATAGAAACCCCAACGATTGACAAAAACACCAAAACAATTACGGTTCAACAAGGTGATACCTTATACGGCTTGGCTCGAAAACACGGAATTGAGGTAGAGGCATTGATGCGAAAAAATCGCTTAAAGGAAAATGCTATTTATCCCGGTCAAGTCTTAATTTTGCCTCAAAAATAATAGTATGCGATATCAACGCAGTAGTGCCTTATTTCAAGAAGCCCAAGCCGTTATTCCTGGAGGAGTCAATTCGCCAGTACGAGCATTTAAGGCTGTGGGGGGAACTCCCATTTTTGTAAATCGTGCTTTAGGGTCGCATTTGTATGATGAAGATAATCATCGTTATATCGATTTTATATCCAGTTGGGGTCCTCTGATTTTAGGGCATGCCTATGCGCCGGTAATCGAAGCTGTTGTCAAGCAAGCAGAAAAAGGGACTTCTTATGGAATGCCCACTGCCTTGGAGACACAAATGGCTACCCAAGCCTTGTCTATGGTTCCGCATATGGATCAGATCCGCTTTGTCAATTCTGGAACGGAGGCCTGTATGAGCGCTGTACGTTTAGCCAGAGGTGCCACAGGGCGTGAAAAGATCATCAAATTTGCCGGGTGTTATCATGGACATTCCGATGCTTTTTTAATTCAGGCAGGTAGTGGTGCTGTTACTTTTGGTGCCCCCAGCAGTCCCGGAGTAACGCAAGGGACCGCTCAGGATACCCTATTGGCACCCTACAATAATTTAGCTGCTGTAGAGGAGCTTTTTCAACAATTACCAGAATCTATTGCGGCCATAATTATTGAGCCCGTGGCAGGAAATATGGGTTGTGTCCCTCCAAAATCAGGTTTTTTAGAAGGATTACGGTCTTTATGCGACCAATATGGAGCACTTCTGATCTTTGATGAAGTCATGACGGGCTTCCGTTTGGCTCCTGGAGGAGCTCAGGAATACTTGGGGATTCGTGCTGATATTGTTACCTATGGGAAGGTTTTAGGAGGAGGACTTCCTGTAGGGGCTTTTGCCAGTACACACGAGGTCATGAAAAATTTGGCCCCTCTTGGACCTGTATACCAGGCGGGAACATTGAGTGGAAACCCCTTGGCTATGGCCGCCGGTTTAGCCATGCTCGAAGCTTTAGATAAAAATCCCTCAACCTTTAGTTCTTTGGCTCATAAAACCGAAAGACTCCATCAAGGATTTTCTGAAATCATCAATCGTTTAGGGATCGCAGCTCAAATCAACCGGGTGGGATCCATGATTTCGGTTCATTTTTGCGATACTCCAGTAATAGATTTTGAAACAGCAGCCTTAGGGAATAACGATTCATTCAAAGCCTACTTTCATGGGATGCTCGATCGAGGCGTATATTTACCTCCATCAGCCTTTGAAAGCTATTTCTTAAACGATGCTCTAACAGATGAAGATATTGCACACACACTTACTTCATTTGAAGAGACCTTAAAAGGATTTTAGGGAGCGCTCCATTGAGACTTCAAAGAAATTCCGCCCCTGTTTGTGCTGGATTTAACTCACTAATTGTACCCAAAGACCCGTTTCGTCTTTACTGACTTGAGCTATTTTTTTGGTCGTTAGTCCTTTGATGGCTTTATCCCATTTTTTGTTGCTCAATCCCACTTGATCTTTCAGTTGGGAAAGGGCTATAGGGCTTTGTTGTTTTAGATTGTTAAGGACCAATTGTTCTTCGTCGTTTAAAGCGACTGCAGCTTGTTCGGGTTTCATTTGTGGGAAAAACAAAACCTCTTGAATCGAACTGTTGTTGGTCATCAGCATCACCAGACGATCAATACCGATCCCAATTCCAGAGGTGGGGGGCATTCCATACTCTAGGGCGCGTAAGAAGTCCTGGTCGATAAACATGGCTTCGTCGTCTCCTTTTTCCGATAGTTTGAGTTGCTCTTCGAAACGTTCGCGTTGATCGATAGGGTCGTTTAATTCGGAGTAGGCATTGGCTAATTCTTTCCCATTGACCATGAGTTCAAAGCGTTCTGTAAGTTCTGGATGTTCGCGATGTTGTTTGGTCAGGGGGCTCATCGACTTGGGATAGTCGGTAATAAAGGTGGGTTGTACGTAGTGATGCTCACATAGTTCCCCAAAAATTTCATCGATTAGTTTTCCTTCTCCCATAGATGCATCTACCTCTAAGCCTAATTTTTGAGCCGTATTTCGCAATTCGTCTTCCGACATGCCTCTGACATCTATTCCGGTATGGGTTTGGATGGCTTCTAAAATTGGGATTCGGGGATAAGGCGCTTTGAAGTCAATGATATGATCACCAACAGGAACTTCGGTAGTTCCAAGGGTGTCTTGAGCCACTTTTTCTAAGAGTTTTTCTGTTGTGTCCATCATCCAGAAATAGTCTTTATAGGCCACATAAAGTTCCATAACGGTAAATTCTGGATTGTGGGTACGATCCATTCCTTCGT
>WTJH01000012.1 GCA_011524915.1 Flavobacteriales bacterium
AGCGATCGGTAAGATCAAATTTTTATTAGACTATTGTTTTTTGGGAAAGGTGACCTTTCTAAGTACTGTTTTCCCCATAGGAACTAAAGGTAATTGAACTGCTTTTTGAGTTTTAGAATTAAAAAAGCTCCCTGAAATTGAAGTCTCATTTTCAGCAAATGGTTCAATTCCTTGTTTTGAAATGCTTAAATATTGATAGTCATCATTTGATGGGAAGCAATAATAATCTTTAAAGTCAGTGTTCTGATAGGTTTTAATGGTTTTCTCTATATGTGGGATTTCATAGGCATATACTAAAGGACCTTTTTGGTAGTACATTTCTCCATTGGTAGCTTCTTTTTCTATAATGGGATTATTAAAACTAAGTGTAAAAGATTCACTGGAGTTCCATAGTTTGTTGATTCGCAAAAAATCTTCATCCGTTGTTGCATTTATTTCATCTAAATCTAAACTTTCGGTCCATTTAGGATGTCTAAGTTTGAGCGTAAAACGAATAGGTTCCGCTACTGAAACTTTAAACTGTACTCGATCGTTCCAAGGATAATCTGTTATTTGCTCAATCGTAATTGCTACCCCGTTGACATTGGTTTTCAGCCGCGAAGGTCCGTACATCAAAATAGCGATCTCGGATGGAGACTTCATATACATTTGGTTGAGGAAGTAACTCAAGTTTCTCCCATAATTGGGGACGCAGCACACAGCAGGCTCCGAATGTGTGGGGGAATATTTGTATCGAGGATCGGGAGTCTTTTTTCCATTTTCGTGATGATTACCATCCAAAATGTAGGTATTGTCCGCTTTTCCATAAGTAATGGCGGTCCCCTCTGGATTTCGGAAACCAAGCATAGCATTGTATGTTAACTTCTCAGCTGCGTCAGCAAAGGATAGATCTCCTGTCTTTTGCAGCAAGCTCCCGTAAGAATTTCGAAGTTCTAACATGCTACAATATTCGGCACTGGTATGGGTGGGATCCGCCTCTTTTTTGGCGATCCATTCATTTCCATGTCCGGCACCACTCGGTAAAACACACCGTTCTAGCTTGGACTGCATATGTCTATATGCGGTTGCCAACTCAGGATATCCAGTAGCAAAATAGGCTTGGGCCAAGGATCGGATATGTTCATAAGTATGAACTGCATGTCCTTCAAATAACGAATCTTTCTGAATCAGAAATGGATACCTTAAGTCATTAAAGGAACGATTGATGGAAAAAGTAGAAAAAGCTTGATATAAATAGATCGCATAATCGGAATATTCCTGAAGACCTGTTATGCGATAAAGAGTTTCGCAAACATCGGTAAGCATAAGTCCGTGTGTAACACCACCAAAAGCATTTTCAAGATCAAACGGATTTTTCCCGTTGGGGCCATAAGCTTCCATCGTAAATTGCATGGCTTTTTCAACAGCCGATAAAACCCTTGGATCTTGAGTGAATTCGAAATAAGCTAATAGGGTCCTAAAAGCAGTGGTTTGTGCCCACAACTCACCGTTGGAACCTTGGTGTTTATATCTTAGGTTGGGTTTGTAAATACCTATATACCCATTTTGGTCCTGAGAGGCTAAAAGATTGTAGACAATCGCATCTGCCTTTTGCATAGCTGATCTATCTTGGGTTAGATAGGCATGGCGAATGAATCCATCCCACCAATTTCCAGTGGTTTCTGCATTCCACCACATGATGGATTTTTCCCAAGCAGCACCCGTAAGTACCAGATCTCCCATTTCAGGGACATCTTCTAATCCGCCCCTCCTATTTTTTCCATAAATATCGTCCTGGGCTATCCCTGGATAAAGACGATCTAAAGCACCTACTACTCCATGCTTCAAATCGGCTTTCATCATTTCTAATATCCATCCCTTTGGGGTTACCTCCCCCGTCGCAAAGACTTCGAAGGCTGGGGTCAAAGGACGTTTGGGATTTTCAAAAAAAGATAACAATAAAGAATCATTTTGAATCTTTGCTTCTACCTGATCTACCTGAGTAGTAAAGGATTCTCCTTGAGAACCTTGAGAGCTATTTTGACATCCATAAAATCCTATAATCAAACCCCATAGGAAAAGATATTTATTGACTTTATATTTTACCATAAGTGTTGATAGGTTAGGGATATAAAACAGGATTAATTGGTGAATCT
>WTJH01000185.1 GCA_011524915.1 Flavobacteriales bacterium
ATTAGATGGCTCTCAGCAAGGTACATCCCTACAAATTGGCGCTAAATCTGGCGAGGCAATGAGCTTCAACATCGCTGATATGAGTACAAGCGCTCTTGGAGCAAGTTCATCTGCACTGAATGGTGCGGGTTCAGTTTCGTCTACTGCTCAAGGGACAGCTGCGGTCGAGAACGTTGTAAACCTAACTTTCAACGGCAATGATAAGTACGACTTTACACTAACTTTTGACAACAAGACAGCTGGGGCCACCAACGAACAGATTTCGATTGCTGACGGTACGGTTGCTAATTATTCCGCAAAAGACGTGGCGGATAAAATCAATACAGCTGTAGCTGCAACAGCTGCTACCGGGTATACAGGGCGGAACTTGACAGGTCTCGTTTCTGCATCTTGGAGTGGAACAACGGTTACTTTAACAAATAAGTCTGGCACAGAGATCGATATTACTAGTTTCGCTTCTGATGGCGCTGGAACTATGACGATGAACCCAGTCACAAATACTTCGGCTTCTTCAGTCACACTTGAGAACACAAGTGAACTTACAAGTTTGTCAAACACTAACAACAACGCTGCAGTAGTCTCCAAAGCTTCTTTACAGATGGATCAAGGCAAAGCGTTTAAGTTTCGTGTAAACGATACGTTGGTATCATTTGATACCTCAACCTACGGGCTTTCTCGTGACGGACATGCGAATGTCGCAGCAGCAGTAACGCAAGCTACAGCTGATATAAAGGCTGCTTTAGAGGCTGCTTATGGCGCTGGTACAGCTACCGTGACGGCGGCTACGGATACCACAAATAGTGTGTCTTTCCAAATTACCCAGTCTGAAGGAAAAGAGATCGAGATTTCAGGCTTCCAGAAGATCACTTCTGCCAAAGTCGAAGATGGTTTCATTACTGTTGACCAAGATATTTCTGTTACCACTGACGCCGTTGCAACTGTTGAAAATGGTGAGTTCTTGACCACAGACCAAGCAACGGGCCAGACTGCACTGCAGATTGCAAGTAACAAAACAGGTAGGCTACAGTTCTCGAACCAAGATCTGAAATATACATTCGCAATCGATTGGGGTGCAACCGGCGGGGTTACCGGCACTGGTTCAGCAAAAACTTATACGATTGATGGTGCATCTAAAGACTTCAATGAAGAAGTTGCACGTGTGGCAGCGGAGATTTCAGCGGATGGTGGAACACTCGTTGCGGCTTCAAACCAGGGTGGCGTTCTCGAGATCGTAAACAACGATGGAACAAACGCAATCATACTAGACAACGATGCGGCGATAACATCTCCAGGTATTGATGCACTGACTGAAGGCGCAGCCTACTTCTCGCCGACCAAGCACGATACGGATAGTGACAATGTCATTTCCGATGAAAGTGATGCTGTTACACTTGCTGAAGGTTCGATTGTGCGTTCAACTGGTGGTTCTGAAGCAGTTGCGTCACAAATGTCGCTTTCATTCAGCGCCAACGATCGCTATTCGTTTGCAATCGATAAAGATGGCGGAACTACTTCCGATGCAGCGATTTCGTTTGATATTGTTGGTGGCAGCTTGACTTCTGCGATGAATGTCGTGAACAGCCATTCAAGCACAACTGGCATTGTAGCATCGATTGATGGCAACGAACTCCTTTTAACCAAAGCAGATGGTACCGGATTTTCAATCCATGGGTTCTCATCTGAAGGTGGTGGACAAATTAGTGCAGCGAACGCTGCTGGCCAAGGTGGTTCGGCGACTTTGGAAAATGCTGGCGATGGCGCATCTGCAACTGTTGCCGCATCTGGTGCTGCGGTTGCAACAGAAGTGGAGTTGAACTTCTCTGCGAGTGTTGCTGACAAGTATTCCTTCCAAATTTCGGACGGGACTTCAACTGCAACCGTACGAGCAACTTCAACTATCTTGAATGGTGCAGGAGGTACATCAGCCACTCTTATCGATAAAGACACCGATACAGCTGATATGCTAGCTGAAATACAATCTGCATTATCAGCCGCTAACATGAGCCACCTAACGGCAGCTGTTAGTGGTGACGATGATGGGTCAATTGTGATCAAAAACTCTCTCGGAGGTAAAGTTGATATTAGCAACTTTAAGTCTGACAGTACTGGCACAATGACAGTCTCACCAAAGAC
>WTJH01000056.1 GCA_011524915.1 Flavobacteriales bacterium
CCCGTTTCCCCTACAACAATTTTCTCTACCCCGAAGGGCTGGAGGAATAAGTAGTCTGCGGGTTAGAACGTCTAAAGTCAAGGATTTTAACCCCTCTCTAATCACAACGACCATTGCAGTCTTTGGCTTTGTCATAGTCTTCTGGGGTGATGCGGTAAGTGTATACCTCGATACCGTTCTCATTTGTTTTTTCATATCCAAACCCACTTCTTACAGGGGTGATATTAATAAACTTTTCATTATAATCATCAGATGCACTCCCCTCGAATATCTGAACCTTTTCGTTGCCAAAATAAATCCGACCATTAGATAAATCTGACCATCCTAACTTACAATATCTGTATCTAGGACCTTCGCAGTAGCCCAAAATATCAATAGAATCTTTTACCGCAATGCGATATGAAAATTTTTGTTCATCACTAAAAACTTCAACTTTAACATTTAACTCTGTTTCATTGACAATTCGTCTTATTGCATCATGCGTAGTATTCTTATCTATACTACATGCGATAAGTATCCTTGAAGTTATGTAGACAAAAAACATGTTTTTTATTATTTTCATATCTATTGTATATCAATGTAAAAATCAAATAAATCATCTATATGTTCCTCTGTGCTGTTATAGTACTTATCCCGTAGATAATCCCTTATATGTTCGAGCTTGCGAGATTTTTCAAGTGCGTTTTGTAACTGTGAAATTGTATAACCACTTACCTTATCATCAGGATAATCTGTACTCCCTGCATGGCCTCTAGTATTTCGCTGATTTTCATCATCTACAAGATCTATAAAGATTGCGGAATACCCATCACTCATTTCACTTTTAGTATCATTTTGTTTGTGAGTTTCAGTTTGCCAATTTGTTGCGTAACTAGGATAATACTGTTGGATAAAAGTGTGTTCTATAAAGTCTGCCCAACTTTCTCGCACAATTTTTTTACTCCATGTCATATTCCAGCTTGTCAGTTTCCAGTGGGATTGGTGTCCCAGTTCATGAAAAGTTAAAGCATAGAGATCATCAGTTTCTCTATTTCCGCTTCCGTTTGAAAATTTGGAGTATATCCGAATACGGTTGGCACGTAAGACAAACATATCTCCTGTACCTTCCTTAAATATGGCTCTGACATTTAATTTATTTACGGCACCTCCTCCTGCCCAGTAGTGAATTGGATAGGGGTTTTGGATTCCGGTTCTGTGGTATTACACTCTGTATTCGACAATGACGTTGATTAATGTCGCCCTTACCCAACTTTTGCTGTGCCAATCTAGGTTGACGTTCCAAGCAGCTCTTTTTTTTGGGCCATCGTGTCGGGTATCCCATCCCAGCCAGTTGGATATTTTTGCATAGGGTGTTTCAAACTTCAGGCTATAGTTTACCGGTCCTCTAAAGCGATGCACAATTCTATAGTTTCCGCTAGCATTGGTATAAGCTGTTTTGATGGTAAACCACCGTCTAACTCTGACCTTTATATTTTCAACGGGGATATACCCTCTGTTACTGTTGCCATGCCGTTCTCTGACTTGAATTTTACCGCTGGGGTTCCATCGGCTTCTTTGAGCACTTGGGCCAGTGTTTTTGTTCACCGATTGGTTCCAATTTCCTGTCCGTTGCAGGGATTCATTTTCGAGTGCGTCAAGGAAATTTACTGTTTTCATACTGATGCTTTTGGTTTTCTCTGCCGTTTCTTCGGGTAGATAAAGTGCAGCGAGAATTTCGTTTCGAATACCGCTGGGAAAAGTAAAATTGGGACGAACTACCGTGTATTGATAGGTAGGCAAATGACTGGGGATAGACGATCGTGATAACTGTTTCCTTCTTTTAGAATTTCAAAGTCCAATGGATGATCAAACAATTCTAAGGAAGAATCCGAAGTAAGAGCATCGTATTGAAGAGAATCTTTTGGGAGAAAACGCACGTATAAGTGTGTGGTGTCAATGTCTACGTCAGGATTGAAATTCCCTTTTGACGCCAAACTCTCGCGTGCCTTTTTCATATTTTCCACACTATAGGGATTCTGCAGTTGTTTGCCCAGTTGCATCTTTCCATTGTTGGAGTTTTCCAAAGTGTTTTCAAGGGCGTTTTCTAGGGTTTGTGTCGGCTCGGCCTGTTCTTTTTGACAGGCCCAGAAGGC
>WTJH01000184.1 GCA_011524915.1 Flavobacteriales bacterium
AACGTTTCTATGTATATAGTCCCTATCCCAAAACTCCCGAAAACTGGCCATTCGATGCCGATCATTTTATTATTATGAATGTGGCCATGGGAGGTAGTTATGGCGGCTCTATAAGCTCAGATTTTCAATCCAGTGCGATGGAAGTCGATTATATACGTGTATATCAATAGGGCTTAATGGCAGTGGTGAAAGGCTTTGGTAACAGCTGTTCGCCGTCTCAATTGAACCTTGTTTTCGTCACTAATTTTGTGCTCATAACCGTCCTTGATCACGTACTCTAAAGACCGTAGATGTTCCAAATCTTCTAAAGGATTTTTCTCTAGAACAATCAAATCTGCCTTTTTACCAATAGCGATACTTCCATATTCGTCCTGAATTCTAAGACTCAAGGCATTGTTGTAGGTCGCTGTTTGTAGGGCTTCAAAATTTGACATGCCTGTTTGTTGTTGTAAATATTTGATTTCTTCCAAAAGCGAAAAATTGGAAGGGTTGGAAATTTCATCATTAAACCCATCTACACCAGCACTTATTTTAGCTCCTTGCGTATATACTTCCTTGGACGCTGCTTGAACAAAATTTAAAATATGCCGCTCTTCTGGCCCTGCACGTCTTTGATAAAAATTTAAGGTGGCATCCAGTACCATATTTTCAGCTTTAAAATCTGTAAGAAAATCACGCATACGAGTTGATTTTAGATCTTCTAAAGGGAAAGATTCCACATAGCTTGGATCGTCGAATTCTTGTAAGCTGGGTAGTTCGTCTACCGTAACAAAATTTAAATAGTCGGCATGAGATAGGGAGTTGGCGCCAATCAGATCGCGAGGACCAGCCTCAAGCAAAGCCCCATGAGAAAAAATGGGGAAATTCATTTCTTTGCCTTTAGCAATAAGTCTTTTGGCATTGGCAGCTGATATATCTGCGTATAGCTTTAGACCGCTACATCCAAATGATCGAGCTTCTTGGATGAGTTCTCCTACATCGGTCTGATCATCGATCACTTTAAACCAAGGTTCCTCTCCCGGAGTCCCCCTGCCAACGGTTGCTTCTACTCTCGAATCTATGGAAATAAAATAGGCCCCTGCCACTAAACAGACGAAGTGAACTTTGGGAAGTGCCTGATCTTTGGGCGCTCCCATTTTTTGGAGTTCCCGCACACCGATTCCGTTACCAAACATATCTCGTATGGTTGTGATCCCTTGCCGAAACATATTTTGCATGGAAACTAAGCCTTCCTGGGTCCGTTCGCCATTGGTAGAACAAAGATGGAAATGCCCCTCGATTAGCCCGGGCATCATGTATTTTCCCGAAAAATCTCGAACGCTTATATGGGCAGCTAAACTTTTTTGAGTTCCTTCAAAGAGATCGGTGATGTCTCCCGTATCGGGATTAATTACCACAGTATAATTCCGTTTTGGATTGGGATCAATTCCATCGATAAGGGTTAAACCTGTATAAGCGACTAGATTGTCTGAAGAGGGGTCTTCAGGGGAATCTGAGCTGGAACTTTCACTCGAAGTACAAGCAAAAAACACAGCAAGAGCCAGAAATAAAAAAGAGGGTTTAGGGGCACGATACATAAGTCACAAGATTTGGCAAATTAAAGATAAAGATCTTTTAAGGGATGTTTCTGTAGGGGAAGCTGTTTTATCAATTTTTTAATAAAAACATTGTACCTTGGATAGAAATGAAAACAGCCCTTTTTTTCTGGACTTTTGTGTTGACCAACACTTTTGTTGGACACCATAGGGGTATCAATGACCTCCAAGATCCAAAGGTGGAAACTTTAAATTATGATCAATTAAAGCCTTTGTTGTATCAGGGCGGAGATCAGGTATATGTGGTTAACTTTTGGGCTACTTGGTGTGCCCCTTGTATCAAAGAGCTGCCATATTTTGAACAGTTAAACAGCCGTTCCGATGTAGAAGTCTTATTGGTTAGTCTAGACTTCCCTAAGCACAAAGAATCGCGACTTCTCCCCTTTCTTAAAAAGCATCAGTTGCAATCTCAGGTGGTCCATCTGGACGATACACGCGAAAATTATTGGATCAATGCCATTTCAAAAGACTGGAGTGGTGCTTTACCTGCAACGATTATTTATACCCAAGAGCGCCGAG
>WTJH01000083.1 GCA_011524915.1 Flavobacteriales bacterium
TCGCAGGACTCTTCGAAGGGTACTCCGACACCACCTGTGAGTTCTTCCCCAAGCGAGCTCTTGCAGACAAGCACATCCTCCAGGTCCTCAGCGACTACCGCAAGGATGAGATGTGTGTCAGGATTGAGCATGACGGAGACAGCACCTATGTCACCATGACCCCTGACGCTAAGGACTACCACGCTTGTGTGCCACATGACATGGACCACGACGATTGGGTGGCAGAGAATGGCGACGATTGTAGCGTCGAGGTGTTCCGCATCATCGAGATTGACGCATGGCGCTACGACAACAAAGAGACCACCGAGCACATGTGGCTGACGTGGGACCAACAGGATTGCAGTGTGGCATGGGACTACTACCCCCTGTGTATGTCACTTGTGGCTCGTGTCTCATCCGATGTGATGGACAACACAGATGACAAGTTCCCAACTCAGTCACTGCACAACCTTGCACAGATGGGTGAGTTCATCTCCTCTGTGTACTACCGCAACGAAGCCTTCATCGACATCGACGACTACACCATGCACGCTTTCCGTATCCCCAAGAAATTCGACACCGATGCGTGACCCCAAGACAGAGATTTGGGTTGACCCCGAAACAGGAATTTGGTATCAACAAGAAATTCAAGACCGATGAATAAATCCACACTACAAGATGCCCTCGCATGCTTCGAGCGGTTTGAAATCGACGCTGAAATCTACAGCGACGACACCATCCTCGTCATGACATCCAACCCCGACGTGTACGTTGAAATCTCCAAGCAAGAAATCATTTGGCGGGCTGACCAACACCTTGAACTCCTAAAGAAAGAGAATGACCAAGAAGAAACTGTTTGACCTCCTGTCTGCATACCCTGACAATGCAGAGGTAGTAATCGAGGTGCATGACACCTCACTGCATGAAGACCTGTACGACTTCTACATTGATGGGATTTCATGGACTCGGTTCAACACCGACAACACATCAGAAGAAATGCACGAACTAAGGCTCACCGCCATCAATCACCATGAATCATGACTATCGAATCACGAACCGACCTTGAAATCCGCGCTGACATCAGCGACTGCTTCAATGCCAACAGCCTTGACACTCACGTCAAGAGCGGGTACCAACTGCTCGTCAAGTATCTACGTCAGACCAACGGGTTCACACACGACCAGATTGACGAGGTAGTGGACCGCCTCGAAGAGCAAGTGGCCGAGCACATCATTGAAATTCACGAAGAACAGAACGCATGACATTATCAGACGTCCAAGATTATTTCGATTACGTTGTCCAAGAGGTCTGCGTTCACGACCCCGAGATGCTTCTTGAGGCGGCCACCGAGACAGGTGCAACGTTTGAACTCGACCCTTACAATGTTCTCTGCTTCATGGTGGAGAACAAGCCGATGCCTGGCACCCACAGCTATGGGTTCCATACCCGCTACGGCAGAGCTATCCGAGAACACTTTTCATTTATCTACCACTCATGAATTCAGTACAAGAAAACAAGAACGAACTCGAAGCCGCCGTGCGGTACTGCGAGTCAGCCATCAGCCGTGCCAAAGCAACCATCGAGTCAATGGAGTTCCGTCAGCAGGCGGCAAGCAAGGCATGGCACGAACAGACAGGGCGTGAGGAGTCACTCCTCAAGAAACTTGAGGCCATGACCGACAAGTACGACAAGATGAAGGGCTACGCTGACCAACTACTCGACGACAACATCAAGCGAGAGGACAAGTGGGATGAGGCGCAGGCAGAGATTGCCACGCTCAAGGACCAGGTCGCCGAGTTGTCCAAGGCATACAAAGACTCCACCAACGAGGAGATTACCATGAAGAAAGCATGGCGTGAGCAACGAGAACTCGTGGCCCTGCGTGACGACCAGATTGCCATGCTTGAGCGACGGCTCGCCAAGAAGGAGAATCCCTACCCCTTCAACGAGGGTGACATCTACTATGTGTTCGACCAAATCGACGGCTCATGGATTTCATCTGTGTGGGACAGCGAGTCAGAGCGCATCCACGATGCTCGAAGCCTTCCAGATCACCCACACAAGGTGTATTTCACGGTCGATCAGAAGAACGTGCTCGACAAATTCAAACCCGA
>WTJH01000148.1 GCA_011524915.1 Flavobacteriales bacterium
AAGTCACTCGAAGCACTCTCTCAGGCATTGATTGAAGGCTCTGCAGCAGCTGCTAAAGTTGTCTTCCTTGTGTCACCCTCATCCACTACCAAACCACAGACGCTAGCCCAAGCAGGCAACGGTGCCATCGTTCAGGGTAGACCTGATGATGTGCAGGTTGTCCAGGTCGGTAAGACCGCTGACTTCAAGACTGCCTATGATATGGCAACACAACTTGGTCAGCGTATCTCTGATGCCTTCATGGTATTGAACATCCGACAGTCAGAACGTACTACTGCTGAAGAAGTACGCCTGACACAACTTGAACTCGAACAACAGCTGGGTGGTATGTTCTCCCTGCTGACTGATGAGTTCCTCAAACCATATCTTGAACGCACGATGATGGTACTGCAACGCAGTAACCAACTACCTAAGCTTCCCAAAGGTATTGTCCGACCACAGATTGTGGCTGGTGTCAACGCCTTGGGTCGTGGTCAAGATAGGGAGTCACTGATTCAATTCATCACTACTATCTCACAGACCATGGGTCCTGAGACCCTGGCTAAGTTCATCAACCCTGATGAATACATCAAACGATTGGCTGCTTCTCAAGGCATTGACTATCTGAACCTCGTCAAGAGTGTCAGTGATGTACAGCAAGAGCAAGCACAGAATCAACAGATGATGATGCAACAGGAGCTGACGAAACAAGCTGGTCAGTTTGCTAGTAGTCCGATGATGGATCCCACCAAGAACCCTAACGCCCAAGAAATGTATGACGGAATCACAGGACAATCAGGAGCTGGAGACGCAGCCGACGGAGGAGGAGACGCCGAAGCCTAAACGTAGGCGTAAGCGTAATCACGAACCGAAAGCGGAGGGGCTGGGTGAAACCACCCCTTCCATGCGCGGCGCCGGTAAGTATTCTAAGAAACCTAAGGTAGGTAAGAAGGATTTTATCGGACGCTCTCCTAACTATGTGACCACTGTTGGTCTCGGCAAACTAAAAACTATCACCGCCCATGGCAACAATGAACATTGATATGGATCAAGGTCGTCCCGAGTTTACAGAGGAGGAGCTTGATTCCATTAATGTTGGAGAAAACATCCAACAAGAAGAAGCCAAGATGCTGGCTGGTAAATTCGAAGATGCAGAAGCATTGGAGAAAGCATACCTTGAACTACAATCTGCTTACAGTAAGAAAGATGGTCAACCTGAAGAAACAGAAGGGGTGCGGGACGAAGAGCCGCCCGCCGAAGAAGAAGTAAAGGAAGAATCAGAAGCATCACCTGCTGCTGAACTTATCTCCACTGCATCACAACACTTTGCAGAGAAAGGAGAGATCACCGATGAGATGCGTCAAGCATTCAGTGAGATGTCTAGCCAAGACTTGGTAGATGCTTACATTGAGATGCAAGGGAACTTGCCACAACAACAAACACCTGACCTTAGTGAAGCTGAGATTAATCAGCTTAAGAACTATGTTGGTGGTGATGATGCATACTCTAACCTTACTCAGTGGGCAGGTGAGTCCTTAGACCCTGCCTACGTGGAAGCATTCGACTCTATTGTAGAGACGGGTAACTTCCGCATGGTTCAGCTTGCTATTGCTGGACTGAAAGCAGAGTACGAGAAAGCTAATGGTTACGAAGGAGAGATGCTGACCGGGCGTGCAGCCCAGGTACAAGCTGATGTCTTCCGTAGTCAAGCTGAGGTCGTCGCTGCTATGAGTGACGCACGTTACGACCGTGACCCTGCGTACCGTAATGATGTGTTCGAGAAACTTGAACGTTCTAACATTCAATTCTAATGGCACCTAAAAAGAAACCAGCAACCAAGACTCGCCTTGATAAGAGTTGCTGGAAAGGTTACAAGAAACAAGGCACTAAAGTAAAAGGCGGCACACGCGTCAACAACTGTGTGAAAAAGTAAACCACTATTCTATTAATCATGAAATCTATTATTGCTGCCGGTTTCCTCCTCGGCTGTGCCCAAGGCGCTATTGCTGGTCCCTACGCAAACATTGAATCCAACTCCGGTTGGTCTGGTAATGACT
>WTJH01000107.1 GCA_011524915.1 Flavobacteriales bacterium
GTACAGGCGTTGTCAGTTCTGAGACCCTGGAGGCGCCACTGACAGGCTCCCTGACTTCAACTGAAATAGACTGGCTGACATGCTCCTGTTTTGGAGTGAAACTTTTATCGACTTCACCATTGATTGGGTCGCCGTCAGCAAACCATTGGTATTGGATGTTATCAATTGCCTGGCCGTTATATTTGATCTTGACAATATTCGCCGAGAGTTCAATTCCTTGCTTGATCGGGCTATCAATACTTTCTATGCTCACGTACCCTTCAAGCAGGCTTTCTGCTGATACAACTGGAAGTGTTGATTCAGAGTCGATAGATTCAGAAGTTCCCTGAAGGTCTTTGTAAGTAACAGTGAAGGATATGGCTCTTCCGAGATGTTGTGCCTCGGGGACAAATATTTGATTTGTTTCTCCAATAATTTCAACATCGTTGGCTTTCCACTGATAGGAGAAGGGGCCGAGGCCGTCTAAATCATTGATTGACTTAGTAACAGCTTTTAGTGGAAATCCTGTGGCGGCTTGTCCATTGACTACTGCTTTGCCGATTGGACTGTCGTTGGTATTGGCGACAGCAGCAGTGGCAGCGGAGGTCAGAGTTTCTGCTGTTTTGCCGCCATCGGTGTAGGAGGCGGTGACGGAGATGGCCTTGCCGACCTGATCCTGGGTTAAGGCAAAAGTGCTTTGGTTGGCGCCATTGATATCAACACCGTTGGCTTTCCATTGATAGGAGAAGGAGCCGAGGCCATCGTCATCAGCGATGGCGGAGGTGTCAGCTGTGAGAGTTTGCCCTTGGGTGGGAGTGCCGGTGACGACGACGGTGCCCGTGGGACTGTCGTTGGTATTGGTTGTGAGAATGAGGAACTGGTCAGCGACGACGGCGTTGCTGGAGTCGGTGGCTGTGACCTTGATGGATAGGGATCCAACATCAGCGTTGTCGGGAGTGCCAGAGAAGACGCCGGTATCTGGAGTGAAGGTCAGCCAGGTTGGAAGAGGAGAGCCGTTGTCGAGTGTGGCGCTGAGTGTGAGTGTGTCATCAGCGTCAACGTCGTTGAAGGTGTCAGCAGGGAGTGTGAAAGAGAAGGCGGAATCTTCTTTGGCGCCTTGATCGGCGATTGGCTTGGCGAGTGTTGGTGCGTCGTTGGTATTGGTTGTGAGAATGAGGAACTGGTCAGCAACGACGGCGTTGCTGGAGTCGGTGGCTGTGACCTTGATGGATAGGGATCCAACATCAGCGTTGTCGGGAGTGCCAGAGAAGACGCCGGTATCTGGAGTGAAGGTCAGCCAGGTTGGAAGAGGAGAGCCGTTGTCGAGTGTGGCGCTGAGTGTGAGTGTGTCATCAGCGTCAACGTCGTTGAAGGTGTCAGCAGGGAGTGTGAAAGAGAAGGCGGAATCTTCTTTGGCGCCTTGATCGGCGATTGGCTTGGCGAGTGTTGGTGCGTCGTTGGTGTTGGCGACAGCGGCAGTGGCAGCGGAGGTCAGAGTTTCTGCTGTTTTGCCGCCATCGGTGTAGGAGGCGGTGACGGAGATGGCCTTGCCGACCTGATCCTGGGTTAAGGCAAAAGTGCTTTGGTTGGCGCCATTGATATCAACACCGTTGGCTTTCCATTGATAGGAGAAGGAGCCGAGGCCATCGTCATCAGCGATGGCGGAGGTGTCAGCTGTGAGAGTTTGCCCTTGGGTGGGAGTGCCGGTGACGACGACGGTGCCCGTGGGACTGTCGTTGGTATTGGTTGTGAGAATGAGGAACTGGTCAGCGACGACGGCGTTGCTGGAGTCGGTGGCTGTGACCTTGATGGATAGGGATCCAACATCAGCGTTGTCGGGAGTGCCAGAGAAGACGCCGGTATCTGGAGTGAAGGTCAGCCAGGTTGGAAGAGGAGAGCCGTTGTCGAGTGTGGCGCTGAGTGTGAGTGTGTCATCAGCGTCAACGTCGTTGAAGGTGTCAGCAGGGAGTGTGAAAGAGAAGGCGGAATCTTCTTTGGCGCCTTGATCGGCGATTGGCTTGGCGAGTGTTGGTGCGTCGTTGGT
>WTJH01000001.1 GCA_011524915.1 Flavobacteriales bacterium
CGTTTGATTGGAGAGTGGGAAGTTGTTGGATTTACAGACAATGGTGAGGATGTATACGACGAAGTACTTTCGTACAGTTGTATTGAGTATACCTACGACGAAACGACTGGAGTTGGAACCGAAACCAGAATCGACGGTTGTGTTCCTCCAGTAAAATATGTGATTAACTTCTCTGATTACGGAACTTATATGTTAGCGGCATTGAGAGCAGACGGATCTGCTGCCCAAGTCGAAGTTAACGAATGGTTCTGGGAAAGTGAGCCAGATGCGGATACACCCTATTTAGCCATTGTTTTCCAAGACGAAGAAACTGGTGGTACGGATACAGAAGTAAATGAAGTGGTTGAAATTTCTTTCGACAGACTCATTTTGTCTTCTACGTTTACAGATTATGAGTATCGCGAAGTGCTTGATCAGGACGGAAATGTTATTGATTTTGAGGAGCGTCCTTATGAAGTAACTCAAAGAATTACTTTACGAAAGAACTAAACTAAGGTTTAGTGATTCAATAAAAACCCCGCCATTGGCGGGGTTTTTTATGGGTATAAAAAAAACACCCCTGCAATTCAATCACGCTTAAATCTTACCTAATCAAACAAAACAAATGAATTTAATTAGCAGGGGTGCCTAGCAACTTTTGCTTAAAGATATTCAAAATCTTGGGGTTTTCGGATTAAATGAGTGTTAAATAATTGATAATAGGGCGCTTAATCTAGGTCTAATTCAATTTTATGCAGCGCCTGCAGCACTAATTCTAGGTCGGTCCAGATTAAAAAGTGGTTTTTGTCCGGGTATAGAAATACTTCCGCCGAAGGCCATTGGTTGTGGATATAGCTTGCCGATGCTGCAGGAACAAGTACATCATTCCCCCCTTGAATAAAGTGTGCCGGCCCAGAAAAGGCTTTAAATTTTGGGCTCAATTTGGCTAATTCTTCTCCTAATACAAGCATTTCCCGGTTGCTGGCCCTAAAGGCTTTTCCCATCAAGAATTTCCCCACAGTTGTATTTCCCAAACGGTTATACCAACGCGGTTGTTGATGGGGTGCTGCAACGGTCCCTGCAATACTCAGCACCGCACTCAGATGTTGGGGGTAGTCCACTGCCAATTGAAGGGCAAGTGCGGCTCCATAGGAATGTCCTGCCACCACACAAGGATGGCAGAATTGTTCTATTAATGGTTTTAAGGACTTGCTCTGCTGGGTCAAGGATCCTCCTTGGGCGGTACTCCACCCAAAAGCCGGTCGATCAAAAACAACCAGCTGAAACTTTTCTGCTACGGAGGTTTCGAGGATAAATTTTTTCCAAGCGGTCCAGTCCCCCGGGGATCCATGGATCAACAGTAGTGTTGGTTTATTGGCTTTGGGACTATACCAACTGTAAAGTTTGCCAGTGGAGCTATGGAACCATTGTTCCTGAGGGAATATCCCCTTGTGATGAAAATCGTCCCTATGCGCTGCAAGCGGTTTCGGATTTTGGATCTGCATCCCGATCCACAGCAGTGTGAAGACGCCAACCAATAGTAGTCCTCCCCATTTAAGGATAGGTTTCAACATAAAAGCAATATTTTTATTCCAAGGTAAATATTTAATCATGATGCAACACAGCATAGAATCCTTCTCTTGGGGGACCCTAGCCGATGGGAGGGCAGTACTCCTCTATCGGCTGACCCATAGGAACGGGATGACACTCGAGGTGTTGAATTATGGAGGAATCATTCGGTTGCTAGAAGTTCCGGATCGAGCTGGAACATTTGACAATGTTGTCCTGGGTTATGATAATTTAGAAGATTACATCTATCACAGTCCTTATTTTGGAGCTTTGATCGGGCGTTATGCCAATCGGATTGCTCATGGAAAATATATGGCTTCGAACCGAGAAGTCCAGCTAGCTGTCAATCATGGAGTCCATCATTTGCATGGGGGACATCATGGTTTTGACCAAGTATTATGGGATGTTTTCCCGGAACAAACGGAGGATACTGTTGGCTTGACTCTGCGATATCTTAGCCCTGATGGAGAAGA
>WTJH01000132.1 GCA_011524915.1 Flavobacteriales bacterium
CCTTCGGGCACCCCCCGCACGACCAAATCCGGGCCGACTTTCGCGTCCCGGTACACGCCGAACTCGCCGAACTTCGTCAGCTCGTTCGCGACTTTCGCGACACACTGGATCTGGTTCCCGAAGCCCTCGCGGCCTCGGCGCCTCCCGCCAGACCGCGCACGACGCTCGCGAACCTGGCCGGGAACCCCGGTGTTCGAACCCCCTCTGCTACGCCTGCTCCTGACCGGGAACGGGGCAAGGGGTCGACCCCCGTGCTTGTTCATTCTGACGGACCTGTTGATCCGGCAGGAAGGCAACCGCTATAAAGACCTCGTCTGGCAAGACTTGGTCGGGGCGGCTTGACATCCCCCGGCTGTTTGAAAGGGCCCCACGCCAATGGGGCCCTTTCTTTATGCCGAGCAGTGTGCCCGCAACGTGTTTGAGGCGCAACCGAGAGCCTCAAGATCAGGACGAAGCCACTCCGCCCGCCTGACGCGGCGATGGCTCTGGTCGTTCATCCAGCCGAAGTCGACCTTCACCGCCTGAGCGAGGGCGTACAGGTCACGACTGGCGACGTTGCGTGAAACACGGAAGCAGTTGGTGAGCTCTCGGGGATAACCACCCCGGTGATGTTTCTCTCGGCAGATGTACAGACGCAGTCCGCGATAATTACGTCCGTTCAATTTTGTGGGCAAAGGCATCATCCCATCGGGATAATCAACCAGCTTTGCCTCAATTAAGGGCGGAAATGCATCAGTCCAGCCATAGTAATCAGCTGTGGTCTTGAGACACATCAACTGAACCCAATTCCCTCTGGAGATCCGGCGCAAAGCGAGGTGAGAGAAATCCTGGACTCTGTACATGCCGGCAAAAAACTCTTGAGCCTCGACTTCTAGGTCGGAGGGCTTCTACCAGTGCCTTCTAGCCGATGTGGGAAGAACATCAAGCCACTCTGTTACTTCACACATAGCGGCGGCGGAGAAGGCAGCGGCGTGCTCGGAATTTTGGCGATCAAGATCGCCCTTCCCGAGACACAGCCGCACCTCCTCCTCAAAGGACCATGGGTCTCTCTCGTAAACAAGCCAAAGCTCGATTGCTCTGGCTATGGCTGCTGGATCGAAGAAGCGAAACCACTCGATTTCGATGGGTCGCTCGCCCGTCAGAGTCCTTCTCGAGCCAACGACCGAGATTCCGCCGATACCGAGCTTCAAACCCTCCAGCTGTTTCCGCTGGGCAAGCATCCAGTAAACGAACTCCCCGGGGAGCTTGAAGTAGTGGCCAAGGACCAGTGCTGAAGCGGCATCTGAGCGATTCCACCACTGACGCGGAATCAGCTCATCCCAGCCGTCTGAGAGGTCCAGCGAGGGAACGTCTACCTGCTTCTTGAGATAGGCGCGGAGATAGCTCTTCACGCTGTGACGTATCTGGCTGACATTGCTCGCCGCCTCCGCCGTCTCTGCGCGGATGCCACAGGACGCCAGAGCCTTCACAACGAGCCCATCCATCACGGCAGGACCGATCAGCCACCGCCCGCCCTTCCGGCGGGCTCCCCAGCCGCTACAGACGATGTGGAGGTGGGGATAGGGCCGACCAGTGCGCTGGCCCCTCTTCGGGCCCAGCTCGACGACACCGAGCACCAGGGCGATGTCGCCGTGCTCGACGAGGTGCTGCGTCAGGTGGTCGATCAGACGGCGCTGAAACAGGGCCCACTGCCCCGTTTCCTTCAGCTGGAGGTACCAACCGTCAGTCAGGTTGACCGTCCACATTGCCATCCTTTTGCGGCATTGCTCGGCAAGAAGGCAGAAGTCGCCAGTAAACCGACGGCCTTTTCGAGACATCCCGTTCAATCCATGCCGACGGCCCTTTGCAGAAGCGGGACCGGATCCCTGTGGCAGCGGGGCGTTATCGCCGTCTGGGGGGGTTTCCTGCGAATTTGGCAGGGAAGACAAGCCCAGGGGGGGGCGGCCGCCCCCCAGCCCTTCGGGCACCCCCCGCACGACCAAATCCGGGCCGACTTTCGCGTCCCGGTACA
>WTJH01000165.1 GCA_011524915.1 Flavobacteriales bacterium
GTGTAAGTGCTTATGCTAAATCAGGGATCAACTCCTCTTCCAATAATGGCGACAACACCTATTATGATGTTGCCGTACGTGCAGCTTTTAAGCTAAGCGACAAATTTGCTGTGAAGTTTAATGTATCCCACTACCAAGGAAAAGAATGGGCTGCAACAGACTTCCGTCAGTATGAAGATCGCGGTGCTGGTGTAGCTGATGCGTTAACATCGCGTCAAAATCAAACGGTGTTCAACGGATTAAACCTCTATGGTGATGAAGTAACTCTTTCTGCTCTTGGAGAGTCTGCTTTAGGAGTTGCCAATTTAGACGTAGCTCAATTTGGAGGCTACCTGATCCAACAAGGACAATTACCTGCAGCACTAGCTCCAGCACTAGCTCTTGGAGCAGGAGTAGATGTTTCCATGCCAGGTTACTCGGAGCAACAACTCTACAACGGAGATGCAACAAGTACAAAAGTAGATGCTTCTATTCACTTCAAGCTTTCTGAAAATACAGAATTGAGCTGGGTGTCTAAGTTAGGAATGGGGAACTCTATCTATCAAGGGGCAAGTCGCTATATCTTAAAAGATTTCTCTATGCAGCAACACAAATTAGAGTTGCGAGGAAAAAATTTCTTTGTTAGAGGATATACTACTTCTGAAGACTCTGGGAATGCATATGATGCTGTAAATACAGGAATCAAATTATCGCAGGCATTTGCTCAAAATTGGTTTGGAACATACGCTGGAACCTATCTAGGGGCTAGAGCTCAGGGTGGGTCAGCAAACCAAGCGCATGCAGCCGCCTATTCAGCTGCAAATGCAACCCTTCCTGCGGTAGGAAGCGCTGCCTTTAATACTGCATTTGACACTATTACATCAACCCCTTTATATGATGGATCGAAGTTTACGGATAATACATCCCTCACTCATTTCGATGCAAACTATAACTTCGGAGATGCCATTGGGATTGCTGAAATCCAAATCGGTGGTTCTTACAGAACGTATAATCTGAATTCTGAAGGAAGTATATTTACCGATAGAGATAGCAAGATTGATTTTTCTGAGTATGGGGTTTATGCTCAGGCACAACGAAATTTTGGAGATCATCTAAAGTTTACCGGATCCATCCGTTACGACGGTGCTCAAAACTTCGATGGTAATTACTCTCCACGCTTATCTATGGTTTGGACTCCAGACGAAGCCCGTAAGCACAACTTCCGTTTGTCTTTTCAGACCGGTTTCCGTTATCCAACCACACAAAACCAATACATCGGTTTAGAAACACCCATAGGCACTTTGTTAGGAGCTGCTCCGGATAACTTTGATCGATTTAGATCCACCACCAGAACAGTTACTGCAGCAATGGCTCCTGTCTTTAATTTAGTTTCATCAATCGACGTTTTCAATACACTTTCCGGAGTCAATGTTCGTGACAATTCCTTTACAGCTACTTCTATCGGTGCATTCTTAGCCGGTGGTGGAACCAATCCTGCTCTACTCCAGAAAGCAACTGTAGAAGAGATTAAACCAGAAGAGGTTACCGCTTATGAAATAGGTTATCGAGGTAAAATTGGTCCTTTTTATGTAGATGCTAGTTATTATATGAATGAGTACAAAAACTTTATTTCAGCCAATAACGTGGTTACTCCTCACTACGGAAGTGTAAATTTAGCTGATACCTCTAACCATATTCCTGCGGGAGTTGTGGCACCTCCAGCAGCTGGGCCAGTTCCTGCGAGTCTTGCCGCTCTAGGAAACGGAGACTTTACCATCTATTCGATTACTGCAAATACAAGCGCCGAAGTAAAATCAAGTGGATTTAATATTGGTCTTGATACAAACATCAAAGGCTTTGATGTTGGATTAAGTGTAACTCATGCAGAGTTTGAATTTGATCAGTCCGAAGATTTAGACTTTGAAGCTGGTTTTAATACACCAGAAAACACCTACAAACTCTCGATTGCTAAAGATAACTTATTCAAAAAAGTAGGGTTTGGACTCAATTTCCGTCATATTGATTCTTACTTGTGGGAAGCTTCTTTTGCTGACGGGATGGTTCCTGAGCGAAGCTTGTTAGACGCTCAATTTACCTACAACCTTGACAAACTATCCATTAAAGTTGGGGGGTCTAATATTTTAGGTGAAGAATATAATTCTGGTCCTGGTGCAGGACTTATCGGATCGACTTATTTTGTTGGCTTGACTTTTCAACCCTAAATAATCGTTCAACATCCAATAAATAAGGGGGCTTTGAGCCCCCTTTTTTTATGCCTTAAAAAAAGTGATAACTAAGGCTTTGAATTTTACAGAAGACCCTATCTTTGCATTCGATTTAACACCCATAGAAAGCACAAATATGGCAACAAATACAGGCCAAGTCGCACAAATCATCGGCCCCGTTGTAGATGTAAAATTCAACTCTGAAAATTCTGAACTTCCAAAGATTTACGATGCTCTTGAAATCGAGCGCCCGGATGGAGCTACTCTAGTACTCGAGGTACAATCCCATATTGGGGAAGATACCGTCCGAACCATCTCTATGGATTCGACCGACGGACTCAGCCGTGGGGTAACGGTTGTCGCTAAAGGTAGCCCCATACAGATGCCCATTGGAGAAGATGTAAACGGACGTCTTTTTAATGTGGTTGGAAACGCCATTGACGGTCTTGCAGAACTTCCTAAAGACGGAGCGCAAGGTTTACCGATTCACCGCCAAGCACCTGCCTTTGAAGATTTATCCACTTCGACTGAGGTGCTCTTCACAGGAATCAAGGTAATCGACCTGATTGAGCCCTATGCCAAAGGTGGAAAAATTGGTCTCTTCGGTGGAGCCGGAGTAGGAAAAACAGTTTTGATTCAAGAATTGATTAATAATATTGCCAAAGGACACGGAGGTCTTTCTGTATTTGCTGGAGTTGGAGAACGTACTCGTGAAGGAAACGATTTGTTACGCGAGATGCTCGAATCTGGTATTATTAAATATGGGGATGACTTTTTACACTCCATGGAAGAAGGAGGATGGGACCTCAATAAGGTAGACCAAGCCGCCATGAAAGAATCCAAAGCAACTTTTGTTTTCGGACAGATGAATGAGCCTCCAGGAGCACGTGCACGTGTAGCACTTTCTGGTCTTACGGTAGCCGAATATTTCCGGGATGGTGCTGGAGACGGACAAGGGAAAGATGTACTCTTCTTTGTCGATAATATTTTCCGATTTACCCAAGCCGGTTCAGAGGTTTCGGCCCTTTTAGGACGTATGCCTTCTGCGGTAGGATATCAACCGACTTTAGCAACTGAGATGGGTGCTATGCAAGAGCGAATTACATCTACTAAAAAAGGATCCATTACCTCTGTACAAGCGGTATATGTTCCTGCGGATGACTTAACAGACCCTGCTCCAGCAACAACCTTTGCTCACTTGGACGCAACAACTGTACTTTCACGTAAAATTGCTGAGCTTGGTATCTACCCCGCTGTAGACCCGCTAGATTCAACTTCTAGAATCTTAACTGCTGATATTTTGGGAGACGATCACTACAACTGTGCTCAACGTGTAAAAGAGCTTTTACAACGCTATAAAGAGCTACAGGATATTATTGCCATTCTTGGGATGGAAGAACTCTCTGAAGAAGATAAACTGGCTGTAGGACGTGCCCGTCGAGTGCAACGTTTTCTGTCTCAACCCTTCCATGTAGCAGAGCAATTTACAGGAATTCCAGGAGTATTGGTAGATATTAAAGAAACCATCAAAGGCTTCAATATGATTATGGATGGTGAGTTAGATCACCTGCCAGAAGCTGCTTTCAACCTAAAAGGTACTATAGAAGAAGCGATCGAAGCTGGTGAAAGAATGTTAGCTGAAGTTTAAAATCATGTATTTAGAAATTGTTTCTCCAGAAGCGACCCTTTTCCAAGGCGAAGTGGACTCGGTAACTGTTCCAGGTACGGATGGTAGCTTTCAAATGCTCAATAATCACGCCCCAATTGTTGCTACTCTTGGGAAAGGTCCCGTTCTTATTGAAGGGGATTTACAATTGACCGAACAGCAACAATCTTTGTTTCAAAGCGAAGGCAACTCTAAAGCCCTTTTTGAAATTCAAGGAGGAACGGTTGAACTTCAGCAAAACAAACTTATACTGTTGGCTGACGCCTAAAATCCATACCCCCCCAAATCCTTTTAATCAAAAAAATCTAAAACCTATGTATCGTTTTGTATGTGCCTCCCTCATCATGGGACAGATGCTATTTGGATATGCAGAAACAGGACAAGTAACTTCTGTTTTGGATGAAGTTATCCTACAAAGCAGTAGAATCGAAATTCCATTTTCCCAAGATTCTAGAAATATTCAGATTGTAAACAGCGAACAAATTCAACAAAGTGGCGCCCAGTCCTTGGCTGAATTGCTCCAAAATATTGCAGGAATTGATATCCGAAGAAGAGGACTTCAAGGCATGCAAGCCGACTTGTATATCCGAGGAGGATCCTTTGATCAAACACTACTTCTAATCGATGGAATTCGAGTAGACGATCCGCAGACAGGGCACCATACCCTAAATTTGGCCCTCCCCCTAGAGGTACTCGAACGAATAGAAATCCTCAAAGGACCTGCCGCTCGTATTTATGGTGCTAATGCCTTTACAGGAGCAATTAATCTGGTCACTAAAAATCCATCCCAGACCATTCAGGAAGTCCAAACAGAATACGGTGCCTTTGAGCAACAACACTATCGTGTTTTGCTGGCCGAAGGAAATGCTTCTAAAGGATGGATGACTCAATATTCGCATCGTCGATCCGACGGATATCGACATAATACTGACTTCAGTAACCACAATTTATTCATTAAAGGGAATGGACAATGGGCCGAAAAACCCATACAATTCTTGGCAAGCTTTCAAAGCAGACAATTTGGAGCCAATGGATTTTATGCTTCTCCTGCCGCTACAGAACAGTATGAAGAAACTCAAGGAAGTCTAATTGCATTGACCAGTCGTTGGGAAAAAGGCAATTGGGTATACAAACCTCGACTCTATTGGAGAAGAAATCAGGATATGTATGAATATATCCGAAATCGTCCCGAAATCTATAGAAACCTACACATCACCAACAAAGTAGGTTTGGCCATTGATACCTATAATGTTTCCAGTGCCGGGAAAACCGGATTGGGAATCGACATCAATCGGATATGGATCGCTTCCAATAATTTAGGACGTCGCCAACGCAACACCCTAACGGCATTTGCAGAACATCGGTTCGAACTCGCAGACAATACGATCAATATTACTCCTGGTGTTGCCTTTAATTATTTTTCAGATTTTGGCGCCCATGCATTTCCAGGAATTGATTTTGGAGTCAATTTACAAGCCCTACAGCTTTTTGGAAGCCTTGGATATACCTATCGTATTCCGACCTATACAGACTTATATTATACCGATCGGACCACTCAAGGAAACCCTGATCTAAAACCTGAGGAGGCATTCAATGGAGAATTAGGATTGCAATGGAAAAGCAGCAAACTTGAATTCAACGGAGCAATCTTTGTGCGGTCTTCAGAAAATCTTATTGATTATGTCAAGCAAACGGAAGCCGAACTTTGGGGAGCTCAAAACATTCAGGACCTGGTAACTTCTGGAATCGAATTAGAAGCCAAAACAGCATTTAAACTGGCTCAAATCGAGAACCAATTAGACCTGGGATATACCTATTTGAACGATCAAATTAGTGCTTCGGAATTTCCCTTGTCTCGATATTCCATTAATTCTCTAAAACACCACTTTACCGCCAATTGGACAGCGCATTGGACATCTAAATTCCATACGCAACTCAACTACCGTTTTGCTCAAAGGGAATCCGCTTTGGTCGATCCCTATCATTTGGTCGATGGAAATGTACAATGGCAGTTAAACAAGTGGACACTTAAGGCAGGTTTCTACAATATATTCAATACCGAGTATACAGAGACCAATCTGGTCCCTATGCCTTTAGGGCATGCTGTTGGAGGGCTTAGTTATCGCTTTTAAGCCGAGATAAGGATTCGAATATCAAATCATTTTCCCAACCTCTGTATTGAAGCGCTTGGACAACCTTTTGTCTGCGTTTCCATGCCTCTAAACCTGAGTGTTTATTCCAAAATTGATCGCTTAAGCGTTCGAGAGTTGTTAGATATTCTTCGGGTTCTATCTCCTCGAGCGCTTTTTTGATATTCCAATCCGAAATTTTACGAGCTTTCAATTCTCGGGTAATACGCAACTTACCCCAGTGTTTGATTCGAAATTTTCCACGGGCAAACGCCTGAGCAAAACGAGTCTCGTTCAGAAAATTATCCTGAATGAGTTGAGCAATTATGGCTTCTTGCACTTGAGGAATCATCCCCAAAGCCTGAAGCTTTTGGCTCACTTCTAAATGACATCGTTCTTGATAGGCACAGTAGCGTTCCAATTTGGCTAAGGCCTCTTGATAGGTAGTACTCACGGGTTAAATTTAAATCAAAAAAAAACCACCTACAGCACAGCTGTAAGTGGTTTGTTTTAAGGTCGGAGGCGTTTGCGATTTTCATCGTAAAAACGGTACTCCAAATAATAAAAGGCATCTGCAGGGACAATTCGAATCCACTTCCGATGTTGTTGCCACCATTGCATCCGGATGGATGGAAACCCTTTGGTGATGTAGGCCGCAATAAACGGATGGATATGTAAATGAATTTTCCTTTGGCGATGCTTAGAGTGCTTAAGCAATTTGCTTAGCTCTGCTGTGATTTTGTCGATAAGTACAATGGGCGCTTCCACTTCCCCTTTGGTATTGGGATTCGGCTCCTTGGTCTTGATATTCATAACCGGACGAACACGTTGACGTGTCACCTGAATGAGTCCAAAACGACTCGGAGGCAAGATCTTGTGTTTGGTCCGATCAGAAGCCATTTCGTCACGGAAGTGCTCAAATAATTTTTTGCGATTTTCAGCTCGATTGAGGTCGATAAAGTCGACCACGATGATACCGCCCATATCCCGTAAACGTAACTGTCGGGCAATTTCGGTTGCCGCTAACATATTTACTTCCAGGGCCGTTTCTTCTTGCCCCTTGGATTTGTTGGAACGATTTCCACTGTTTACGTCAATAACATGCAATGCTTCTGTATGCTCGATGACCAAATAAGCGCCTTTCGGCATAGAAACGGTCTTTCCAAAAGAAGTTTTGATTTGACGTTCGATCCCAAATTTTTCATAGATGGGAACAGCGTTGTTATAATGTTTTACTAATGACTTTTTTTTAGGTGCAATCTGCTCGATATACTCTTTAATTTCCAGTTCAAGTTGTGAATCATCTACGTGGATCCCCTTAAATTGGTCATCGAATATATCGCGTAAAATGGTGGCAGATCGGTTCATCTCACTCAAAACTTTGGTCGGGTATTTATCGATCCGATTAAGTTTGGAACAGAGATTTTTCCACCGTTTTAGCAATTGTTGTAAATCCCCGTCGAGTTCGGCTACTTTTTTGTCTTGTGCAACAGTCCTGATGATTACCCCAAAATTCTTGGGACGAATACTTTGGACCAATCGCTTAAGACGTTTGCGCTCTTCTCGACTGGCAATTTTTTGAGAGATGGATACTCGATCCGAAAAAGGAATAAGAACCATATATCTTCCGGCTAATGACAACTCTGCACTTAGGCGAGGTCCTTTAGTTGAAATCGGTTCTTTGACGACCTGAACCAGCAAATTTTGCTGTGACTTAAGGTAGTCTTCTATGTTTCCATCTTTGGGGATTTCATCCTCAAAAGTCAAGTTTTTTAAACTGAAATCTCGCGAATTTCCTGTACTTACTTGTTTAATAAATTTTTGGAGGGTCAACAGTTTCGGTCCCAAGTCATGATAGTGTAAAAATCCATCTTTATCATGACCTACATTGAGAAATGCAGCATTGAGGCCCGAAACAGATTTCCGAATTTTGGCAATATAAATATCACCCACCGAAAATTTATTGTCTTCGACTTCGGTGCTCAACTCGATTAGTTTTCCATCCTTGAGGAGAGCAAAATCAACAGCAGCTGAATTCGAACGTACAATTAATTCTTTATTCACGCTGAAGTTATTTGTGCCTGTATAGGCAATTAAACAAAATTTTTAGGAAATTATCCTATGGGAGGGTTGCTTCCTACCCTTTCAAAGAACGTAAGAGGTATTTAAACCCTATTTTTTCTTGTGGCGGTTAGCTCTTCTTCTTTTTTTACGCTTGTGCGTGGCTACCTTATGCCGCTTTCTTTTTTTACCGCTAGGCATATATATACGTTTTAATTAATATTTAATTTTTTATGCAACAGGGACATTTGCTTTTACGCCAGAGACAAATA
>WTJH01000030.1 GCA_011524915.1 Flavobacteriales bacterium
ATATGAAATCGAATTTTTTTTTAGAAAATTTCCAACCATATTTGCTCAACCAATTAGATAAACAAAATACCCTTCAATTAGCACCATGCAGCACACCGCAGAACTGGTTTGGAACCGATGCCTTGACTTTATAAAGGATAACATCCAACTGCAAGCATATAAAACTTGGTTTGAGCCCATTCAGCCGGTTAAATTGGAGGAAAAAGCACTAAGCATTCAGGTTCCTAGTAAGTTTTTCTACGAGTGGTTAGAAGAGCACTATGTAAGTTTACTTAAAACCGTACTAACAAAGGAACTAGGAGAAGGGGCTCGTTTGGTATATGTTATACGTATGGAAAACACCTACGGTAACACCAAACCATTCACAGAAAACATACCCAGTAATTCCAGACCTAACGTTCGTCCACAAGATGTGGATGCGCCTTTAAGTTCTTTTACAAGCGAGCTAAAAAATCCGTTTGTTATTCCAGGGATTCGAAATCTTCAGGTAGAATCTCAACTCAATCCGAATTACAATTTCGAAAATTTTCTAGAGGGAGATTCGAACCGTTTGGCTCGTTCTGCAGCCTTGGCCGTTGCAAACAAGCCGGGGGGAACATCTTTTAATCCGCTACTTATTTTCGGGGGGGTTGGACTAGGAAAAACACACCTGGCTCATTCTACCGGAGTTGAGATCAAAGAAAAATATCCAGACAAAACTGTTCTTTATATATCTGCTGAAAAGTTTACCCAACAATATATAGAGTCGGTTCGGAAAAATACTAGAAACGATTTTATTCATTTCTACCAAATTCTGGATGTTCTGATTATTGACGATGTTCAGTTTTTATCTGGAAAATCTGGTACACAAGATGTGTTCTTCCACATTTTCAATCACTTACACCAGAACGGAAAACAAGTAATCCTAACCTCAGACAAAGCTCCTGTCGACATGCAAGACATCGAGCAACGCTTATTATCCCGATTCAAATGGGGGTTATCTGCCGAACTTCAGGTACCGGATGTGGAAACCCGTATATCTATATTGAAAAGTAAACTCTATAGAGATGGTGTTAGTTTGGATGAAGAAATCATTCATTATGTTGCCAAACATATCCAAACCAATGTTCGAGAACTCGAAGGGGCTATTATTTCTTTGATCGCTCAATCTTCGTTTAATCGTGTTGAAGTTACTTTGGATCTAGCCAAAGAGGTAGTCAACAAGTTTGTTAAAAACACCAAAAGAGAAGTTTCGATTGACTATATCCAAAAAGTGGTTTCCGATTATTTCCAAATGGATGTGGAAACCCTTCAGTCGAAAACCAGAAAACGTCATATTGTTCAAGCGCGTCAATTAGCGATGTTTTTTGCCAAAAAACTAACTAAAGCGTCCCTAGCCAGTATTGGTAACCAAATAGGGAAGCGAGACCATGCCACTGTGTTGCACGCGTGTAAAACAGTCGATAATTTGAGTTTTACGGACAAACAGTTCCGTAAGTACGTAGACGATCTCCAGCAGAAACTTACTTTATAAATGTCCGAAAGCCCCACTAAGGTTCTAATGGTTTGTCTCGGCAATATTTGTCGATCACCTTTAGCCCACGGGATTTTTGAACATCTGATAAGCCATAAAAACATTGTTGTCGATTCTGCAGGTACTGCAGCTTATCATGTTGGAAATCCGCCCGATCCCAGAAGTCAAGAAGTTGCTCAGTCCCACGGGATTGACATCAGTACTCAAAAAGCACGGCAATTTACAGCTCAAGATTTTGAACGATACGATCATATTTTTGTCATGGATCGGTCCAATTATTCGAATGTAATACGACTTGCAACCCAAGAGCAGCACCGATCTAAAGTGGAATTACTGATTCCTGATACAGAAGTACCAGATCCTTATTATGGTGGATTTGACGGTTTTGAAAAGTGTTATCAGATGATTTTTAAAGCCTGCCAGAAGCGCATCAATGCTTTTCCTTAAATTGCAGCATGTCTGATCCATCAAAATTGGGAACCCTCTTTCTCATCCCCTGCGGCTTGGGAGATACGCCCTCTTTAGAAGTTTTACCTTTAAGTGTTCGAAAAACGATAGATTCCTGTTCTCATTTTGTAGTAGAACATGAAAAAACAGCCCGAGCATTTATCAAAAAAACAAGCCCGAATAAAAATCAACAGGAGCTGGTGCTGTATCCCTTAAATAAGTTTTCGACATTCGAAGAAGTGAAAAATTATTTAAACCCTGCCCTAGAAGGACATTCGATTGGATTAATATCAGATGCGGGTTGCCCTGCCGTTGCAGATCCGGGAGCATTAATTGTTCAAATGGCGCATCAAAAAGGAATTGAAGTGAAGCCGCTTGTGGGCCCCTCCTCTATTCTTTTGGCACTGATGGCCTCTGGACTTAACGGTCAGAATTTCTGTTTTCACGGATATCTTCCCATAGAGAAAGGCCAGCGGAAAAAAGCCTTGAAGAAACTAGAGCAGCAATCTCAGCTACAACAACAAGCCCAGATTTTTATAGAAACTCCCTATAGAAACAATGCGTTGTACAAGGAAATTCTTCAAATTGCCAATCCAGAAACGATGCTTTGTGTGGCCTGTGACCTCACCCTAACAACAGAGTTTACCCGGACCAAACGAATTCGAGAGTGGAAAAATACAGCTGTAGATTTTCATAAACGCCCAGCTATTTTTATTCTAGACTGTAGTGAACTATCGTCGTATACCTTTTTTGTTTAGCCAGCGGACATAGTTCCGCTTATTTTTGTTGTGTTCCCGTAAGTTTCGAGCAAAAGCATGATATCCCGGTCGGCTTAAATCCACAACAAAATAGATAAAGTCGTGTTTCTCCGCATTCAGAACTGCCTCAAGAGCTCCCAAATCGGGCATCCATATAGGTCCTGGTGGCAGTCCTCGGTTGCGATAAGTATTGTAGGGCGATTGTATTCTTAAATCTTTGTACAAAACACGTCTCACAATCGTATCATAGTTGTTAAACTTCTGCTTCATGGCATAAATAACCGTAGGGTCGGCTTGTAGCCGCATCCGCTTTCGGAGTCGATTCAGATAGACCCCGGCCACTCGAGGTCTTTCGTCCGGCTTCAGGGTTTCGCGCTGCACGATTGCTGCCAATGCACTTACTTCTTGAGGATTAAGTCCTAATTCTTCAGCTTGTGACAAACGCTTGGAGTTCCAAAATCTTTGGTATTCTTTAGCCATGCGATCTCGGAATTCGACTGCAGTAGTGTTCCAAAAAAAGCTATACGAATTGGGCAAATACATCGATAAGGCAGTATCTAAATTAAATCCTGCTTCCGATAAAAATTCTGGATCCTTAAATGCTTTTATCAAGGATAAACTATCTGCTTCGATCTGAAGGGCAATTTTATGCGCTAAATTCTCAAGTCGCTCCGCATTGTTGAATGTAACCCGGATCTCTTCCCCTCCGCGGCGCAACAAATTGATCAGATCATTGTTTCCAATTCCTTTGGGTATGGTGAATTTTCCAGGCTTAATATGATCAAAGTAGGCCTTTTTTTGCGCTGCCATTCGAAAGTTCTCTGCGGACTTGAGATGGGGACTTAAGAGATGCATAAGTTCCCGGGGAGAACTATCGGTTGGGATATATATACTAACGTTATTTTCTTCAAAACGGGTGTTATCCCAAAAAAATACTTGATAAAAGAAAAATACAAAAGCACCGCCTAAAGCAATTCCCATAAGGCTAATTAGTACAAGTAAACGACGTTTAATCATGAATTATTTTTTGAAAAAGTTGCATGTGATGAAACTCTCCTTTGGAAAACCACCACTCTTTAAATTGTCCTGTGGATTGATATCCCGCTTTTTCAAATAATTGAAGTGCTGGTATATTCAATTCTAGGACCTCTGCATAAATTTGATGAAGGCTTAATATATCTCGTACGTATCGCTCTACAGCCTCTAGACTCTTTAAAGCAAAGCCATTGTGCTGATACTCCTGAGCGATAACAATCCCTACTCCTGCCCTCCGGTGATGTGCATCAAAGTCGTATAAGTCCATTAGACCGATCAGCCCGAGTTGTTGATGATCGATCCCAAACCGGAACTGCTTGGCTTCTTCAATGGACAAATGGGCTTGGGTTAAATATTGTTCCAAAACAAAACGAGAGAGCGGAACCTTTTGGGCGGTTAGGGGAAACCACTCCAACTGATTTTCTACCTGAAATAAAAAATCGATATCCTCAGGTTCAAGCGCCCTTAGTGAGATGGGTTTAGAAGTCATGATGCTAGATCGCCCTTAAATACAAAAGCAGCGGGACCGGTTAAAACGACATCGGTATATCCCTCAGCTGTGGGATTAAAACTAATATGCAGTGTTCCTCCTGGAGCGTACAATTCTAGCGATGTAGCTGATGTTTTTTGGCTGTAATGCATGGCTATAGCTGCAGCTACAGCTCCAGTTCCACAAGCCAAAGTTTCGGCTTCCACCCCTCTTTCATAGGTGCGGATAGCAAAAGTATTTGAAGATTTTTGCTCAATAAAGTTAATATTTGCCCCTTCGGGACCATAAATATCCTCACGTAATTGCCTTCCTAAATGCTCTACATCCAAATCGTTCAATTGGTCTACCAAGCGAACATCATGTGGAGATCCGGTGTCTAAAAAAATGGATTCCTTTCGGTCCTCAATAGTCTTTACATCGTGCATATCGAGGGCGACTAATTTTTTTTGGGGATCCAATCGTGCCGTATGAATCCCATCTGCAGCAGAAAATTGAGTTTTTTCTCCTATCATTTGTAGCTGGTGTGCTAAGGCTACAGCACATCGACTCCCATTGCCACAAAGACTACCTAAACTCCCGTCGGCATTGTAATAATCCAAATGAAAATCCGAGTCCGACGACTGATTTAAAGTCATCAGGCCATCGGCACCCACTCCAAAACGGCGGTCACACAGGCGAACAATTGCTGCCTGGTCCAGGTTAAAATCGCCTAGACGATTGTCAAAGAGGATAAAATCATTCCCCGCCCCATGGTATTTATAAAAGCTTCCATTCATGTGCCAAAAGTAGAAAAAAATCTAGGGGTGCATACTGTTAAAATCCAGTTAAGGACTTGAACTGATCTAGGAAGTAGGCTAAATTTGAGATAAAAACATTGGTCATGAAAGCATTTCTAAAAAATTTTGGTCTCGCCTTAGGAAGTTCAATACTCACGGGCATTCTTATTTTGGGATGGTTGGATAAAGACCCTGCCCCCAAAGAACTCCAAACCAATCCTGTGATTCCTACCTCCTACACCTACAACACTTCGCTTGTGGAAGGGGAACGAACCGATTTTACTTCGGCAGCAGAGAAAACAGTAAACACTGTGGTACATGTGAAGAACACCAGCGTTTATACAGGGAACAGTTATATGCGATTTTTTTATGGAGACGAACCCAAACGCATTGGTACAGGCTCTGGAGTCATTGTTTCGCCAGACGGATATATCCTGACCAATCATCATGTTATTGAAGACGCTACAGCTATTGAAATTACAACCAATGACAATAAAAAATACACCGCAGAACTCATTGGTTCTGATCCAACTGCAGATATAGCAGTCCTAAAAATTGAGGCCGACCGGCCACTTCCGTCGATCAGTTTCGGAAACTCTGATAACACCCGAATTGGGGAATGGGTATTGGCTGTAGGAAATCCATTTAATTTAAATTCAACTGTAACTGCAGGGATCATTAGTGCAAAATCTCGAGATCTAAGTGAATATGACGGTAAAAATGAGTCCTATATCCAGACCGATGCAGCCGTAAATCAGGGCAATAGCGGAGGAGCTTTGGTCAATACCAGAGGAGAGCTCATCGGCATCAATACGGCGATAACATCAGTATCAGGAGGGTTTGTGGGCTATTCGTTTGCTGTTCCTAGTAATATTGCTCGGAAAATATTTGAAGATATACTCGAATATGGCAATGTCCAAAAAGGACTCTTGGGAGTTCAAGGCAGTGCCCTAAACTCTGACTTAGCAGCCGAACTGGAAATCAATCAGACCGAAGGCTTTTATATTGCTAAAATAATTCCGGAAATGGGTGCCGAAAGTGCAGGGCTTCAAGAGGGGGACATCATTACCTCTATCGATGAAGTAGATATTCGGAAGTTTTCGGATTTAAGCGGCTATCTCAGCACCAAACGTCCCAATGATTTGGTCCAAGTGACTTTTATTCGGGATGGGGCGGAAAAAAGCTTAAAAGTTGTCTTAAAAAAAGTAGCTCGAACAACTCTTATGGGAATGGATCTTCGAAATCTGAGTTCCAAAGAAAAGCAAGAGTTATCCGAGGAGTTTCCAGGAGTACTGATTGATAACAATCAAAATTATCGACTGAGACGCTATGGAATATCTTCGGGCTATCGAATTGCTCAAATCAACAATCAGGAAATTCGTTCTATAGATGACATCGACCGTTTCGATTCAGACGATATTCAATCCATCTTATTTGTCAGCCCTAACGGAACACGTGAAAGGATCCTCTTCAATTGATATCTTTGCAGTATGCGAATAGATATCATCACTCTTTTTCCTGAGTTATTACAAAGCCCGTTCGAAGTGTCCATTATGAAAAGGGCACTCGAAAATGGAAAGGTCGAAGTTCATTTTCACAACCCCAGAGATTACAGCAATAACCGCTATAAACAAGTGGATGATTATCCCTTTGGTGGCGGTGCCGGGATGGTTATGATGATCGAACCCATCGATAAATGCATTCAAGAACTCAAGGCTAAAAATGACTACGATGAGGTTATTTATTTGACACCCGATGGAGAAGTACTCAATCAAGGAATGGCCAATCAATTGTCCTTAAGTGGAAACCTTATCCTCTTGTGTGGTCACTACAAGGGTGTGGACCAACGGGTACGAGATCACTTGATAACCAAAGAGATCTCTATCGGAGATTTTGTCCTTTCGGGAGGAGAATTAGCAGCTGCTGTATTGTGCGATAGTATTGTACGCTTATTACCTGGAGTGCTGGGTGACGAATCTTCTGCATTGACGGATAGTTTTCAGGATGGGCTTTTAGCCCCACCCATCTATACACGTCCTGCCGTTTATAATTCATGGGAAGTTCCTGAAATCCTGACTTCTGGGAACAGTCCGAAAATTGAAAGTTGGCGCGAACAAAAAGCATTTGAACGGACCCGAGAACTTCGTCCAGACCTGCTGAAAGACACTGAAATTTAAACTCCTGGTCTTTTTTTTATTTTGTAAATAAGTTGTAATTTTGCACCCGACTTGTGAACCGCTGACGAAAATCGTGAACGTTCTCAAGTTCAATATTTAAAAACCAAAAGCATGGAAGCTTTAATCGATTTTGTACAAAGCGAGTTTGTAGCTAAAAAGGATTTTCCAGAATTCTCTACTGGAGATACCATTACTGTGTACTATGAAATCCGTGAAGGAGAAAAAGTAAGAACACAGTTTTTTAGAGGAGTAGTTATTCAAATTAAAGGAAGCGGTCTTACCAAAACCTTCACCATTCGAAAAATGTCTGGTACTGTTGGGGTAGAACGTATCTTCCCAATCAACCTCCCCGCCCTTCAAAAAATTGAAGTCAACAAAAAAGGAAAAGTGCGTCAGTCACGTATCTATTACTTTAAAGAACTTCGAGGGAAAAAGGCTCGTATTAAAGAAGCATAATATTCCAATTCAACCCTTTCATTTCAGAAAGGGTTTTTTTTGAATATCAAACACCACAATTGGACAATTACCATTTAATTGAATTTAAACATGTCAAAAATTAAAGTTGCGAACCCCGTCGTTGAGATGGATGGGGACGAAATGACTAGAATCATTTGGAAATTTATCAAAGAACAATTAATTCTTCCCTATGTAGATGTAGAGCTCTTATACTATGATCTAGGGTTGGAATACCGCGATGAAACAAATGACCAAATTACAATTGATGCTGCCGAAGCGATCAAAAAACACAATGTAGGGATCAAATGTGCTACGATTACTCCAGACGAAGGACGTGTGGAAGAATTTAAGCTGAAGAAAATGTACCGATCTCCCAACGGAACCATCCGTAATATTGTTGGAGGTACTGTTTTCCGTGAGCCGATCATTATGGGGAATGTTCCTCGATATGTTCAGGGGTGGACCAAACCTATTTGTATCGGTCGTCATGCCTTTGGGGATCAATACAAGGCAACGGATATCGTAACTCAAGGCAAAGGTAAACTTACCATGACCTTTACTCCAGAAGATGGAGGTGAAGCGCAAACATGGGAAGTTTATAATTTCCAAGAAAATGGAGTAGCCATGAGTATGTACAA
>WTJH01000098.1 GCA_011524915.1 Flavobacteriales bacterium
TGATACCGGGGCCATTGAGGTTCAGGTTCCTAAAGCTTAATACATGAAGTCAGTTCTATCTAAAATTACGCTCATAGCACTAGCTTTTACTGCGGTGTCTTGCTTCGATAAGAGCAAGCCTAATTTTCAATATTTCCCTAACATGTATGAGTCAGTGGGTTATGAAACCTATAGTGAGGCATCCATTCTTCCTGAGAATACTGCGGCACTATTACCTGCTGAAGGAACGGTTCCTAGAGGTTGGTTACCTTACGAATTTGATAATACCCTTGAAGGTAAGGAACTTGCTAGAGCAGACAAAAGCCCACTTCTTTCTGAAAACAGAGAAAGTGATCTTGCTAAGGGAAAAGAACTTTACAATGTTTACTGTGCCATTTGTCATGGAACCAAAGGTGATGGTCAAGGCACGTTAGTAAAACGCGAGAAAATTTTAGGGGTACCTACTTATGCAGATGCCGCTCGTAATATTACTATCGGAAGCACCTATCACACCATTTATTACGGTCTTAATTCAATGGGTTCTTATGCCGCTCAGTTAAGTAGTGAGGAAGAGATATGGCAGATTTCTGCTTATGTAATGGAATTAAAAAAGGACCTAACTAAATAAGTAAATTAGTATGTATCAGTTTTCACAACGATTTAAGATAACTACCCTTATACTTATGGGGTTAGGGCTTTTAGGCCTAGGTTATGGTTTTATGAGTGCTCCTTCAACGATTGAAGAGGCGAAAGCTATAATGGCATCTCATGAAGGCGGCCATGGTGAAGAGCACGGAAGTGCTGACCATCCGACTTTAGCTGAAGCTCATCATGGAAGTGCAGAAGAACATCACGGGTCTAACTCAGAAGCTTCACATTCTGAAGAACATGATGATTCAATGAACCACGATAGTCATGCAGCAGTAGCTGAAGACCACGGTTCGTCACATGACCAGCATGTTTTAGATCAAATGAAAAACAGACCTTGGTCTGCTTTTTATGTAAGTGCATTATTCTCGTTCCTTATCGCTCTAGGAGTTTTAGCTTTTTATGCGATTAACCGCGCGGCACAAGCGGGCTGGTCTCCACTATTATTTAGAGTTATGGAGGGAATCACTTCGTATCTTATCCCTGGAGGTATCATTCTATTTGCATTCTTTGTTTTATCTGGTTTGCATATGAATCACCTGTTCGTTTGGATGGATGCTGATGTGGTGGCTCACGATCAACTCATTCAAAACAAGAGCGGGTATTTAAATACTCCTTTTTTCCTTGTTCGTGCAGCTATTTACATCGGAGGATGGATTGCTTACAGACAATACTCTAGAAAACTTTCTCTGGCTGAGGAGACCGCTTCAGACAATAAGCCGTTTGTTACTAACTTCAAGTTAGCGGCTGGTTTCTTAGCTTTCTTCTTGGTATCTGAGTCAATGATGTCTTGGGACTGGATTATGAGTGTTGATCCGCACTGGTTTAGTACGTTATTCGGATGGTATGTATTCGCTAGTTTCTTTGTTTCAGGGATTACTGTAATTGCTTTATTTACGCTTTACTTGAAGTCTAAAGGACTTCTTGAGTCAGTGAACAATTCACACATTCACGATCTAGCAAAGTTCATGTTCGGTATTAGTATCTTCTGGACTTACTTATGGTTTAGCCAGTTCATGCTAATTTGGTATGCCGATATCCCTGAAGAGGTAACTTATTATGTGATGCGATTTGAGGCCTACAAGGTTCCTTTCTTAGGTATGTTAGTTCTTAACTTCCTCTTCCCACTTCTAGTGATAATGAGAAGTGATTACAAGCGTATTCCTTGGTTTGTTCAGACTGTGGGTATCTTTATTCTTACGGGTCACTACTTTGATTTTTATAATATGATTATGCCAGGTACTGTTGGAGCACATTGGTCTTTCGGTATCCCTGAATTAGGTGGAATTTTATTCTTTACTGGGTTATTTCTTTACGTTGTTGCTACCGCCCTTACTAAGGTAGCTGTTGAGCCTAAAGGGAATGCACTTTTAGAAG